>NZ_CAKJTM010000133.1:0-10704 GCF_917627345.1 Protofrankia sp. CiP3
GGGTTCCACTACCGCTGGTGGGAACTGCTGGCCGCCCGGCCGCAGGGGTTCCCCTCACTGGCGGTCGCCGGGAAGGAACTGACCGGGATCACCGTCGCCGAGCTCACCGGCCTGCTCGGCCTGTCCGCCTGGACCAAGAAGATCCCCGGTCTGCGGATCCTGGTCCGCGACGAGCCGCTGCACCCGAAATACCTCGCCCGCGCCACGGAGCAGGAGAAACAGAAGGGCCAGCGCTACCAGCTGATCGCCATCAACGCCCGCGTCGGCCAACTCGCCTGGCTGGATGCCCGCCACCGCTCCCACGTCCACGTCGAAAACGACGTCAAACAGGGCAAGCGCCACGGAACCAGCCAAGATCTTCTCATTGCACGACACTAGCATCCACCAGCACCAACACCGGCCCTCAGCAACTGCCGCAAGGAGCCACTTGGACGCCTCAGCACACAGCGCGCCCCTATCAAGTGACACGCGTGTGCAACCCGGGGGTGGATCCGAAGACCAGCCCGACCAGTAAAAACACTGGTCAGGAGTCTCGGCCTATACCGACCAGAGCGGTACCACCCCCGAGTTGCACATACCCTCGGCCTACGCGTCCACCAACCACCTCAGGTGTTGTACGTTTGTTGTACGGTTGCCTCATGAGCGTCGGATTCCGCCCCACCGAAGAGGACCTCCGGATCATCGAGGCCAACCGCCACCAGGACGAGAAGACCAGCGACGTCATCCGGCGCGCCCTGCGACTGCTGGACCGGGAGGCGTGGGAGACGCGCGCCCGCGAGGACATGCACCGGCTGCGGAACGAGGACCTGTCCGCCGAGCCCGATGCGTGGGAGTACGACACCAACGGCAACATTGTGATCACAGGTACGAGCCTCGCGGTACCAGCCAGGTCCCAGGACCATCCGTGATCCGCGGGGCGGTATACCCGGTCGACCTTGGCGACGCCAAGCGCGGGCATGAGCAGCGGGGGCGTCGGCTCGGCCTCGTCCTGAGCATGGAGCAGAACACGTGGTCCACGGTCACGATCGTTCCCACGTCGACCGGCGCGCAGGCGTCCACCTTCAGGCCGGAGGTGATCATCGCGGGACGGCCGACCAGGATCCTGATCGACCAGATCCGCGCCATCGACAGCGCCTATGTCACGGGTGAACTCGTGGACTACCTCCCCCGCGACGACATGGCCCAGGTCGAGCACACCCTCTCGCGCTACCTCGGCCTGCTCCGCTGAAAGGCATGTGTCGCCTTGACCGCTTGGTTCCGCCGCTTGGTTCCGCCCGCTGGTGGGGCCGCGGTGATCACCGCCATTCGATGAAGTCGTCCATCCGGTCGCCGAAGCGCTCACGGCTGTACCGTGCGATGCCGTGGATGTGCTCCTCCATGAGACTGTGGGCCTGCTTGGCATGACCGGAAAGAATGGCCCGGGCCAGCTTCAGGTGATCGTCGGCGATCAGGTCACGCATCACCCGGGGGTCGTCAGTGAGGGCGACGTGGTGGGCGACGATCCGGCCCATGGTCTGCATGCTCAGCTCGAGCACGCGGTTGCGGGCCAGTGAGGCTATCGCGATGTGGAATCCACCGTGCTCCTGGACGAACTTCCCCAGCTCCTCGTGTTCTTCGTGTTCTTCGTACGCCCCGCCTCCGTCGAGGTAAGGCGCCATCGCGGCGGCACGCGCCTCCCTGTCCGGGTTGCGGGCGGCCCGGTCGGCCAGGACGCATTCGGCCAGCACCCACGCCTCGAAGAGTTCGGCGTAGGTGGCCCCCGCCAGGTGAAAATACAGCGTGGAGATGCGTCCGAGGTTCGACGGGTCGACGGTACCGACCACCGGGCCGCCGCCCGGCCCACGGCGGATGGACAGCAGGCCCTGCACCTCCAGCAGGCGCAGCCCCTCCCGCAACGACTCGCGGCTCACTGAATACTGTTCGAGCATGGCCGCCTCCGACGGCAGGCCGTCACCAGGCTGTAGCCCACGGGCGATGATGTCGTGCACCACATCCCGTGCGACGGTCTCCGATGTCTTCAGGCGGCGCATCACCCCGTCACCCGACGCGATCGCGATGCAGCCTCGCGGAGTCGCCGGGGCCGGTGCGTGCCGACGAGGGCCCAGCGCTCCAGCGGGCGCAGGCAACGGCTCTCGACCGGGGCTGCTCACCATGAGCAGAGGGTACCGCCAGGCCGAGTTGCTCCTGATGAATCGCACCGCCCAGCTCCTTGCCTACCCCGTCCCGCGGACGGGCTGGGCGGGCTGGGCGGGCTGGGCAGTACGGACAGGCCGGTAGCGCCAGTGGCTGTGGCCCGGCTGTCCTGGCTCACCCCGTGACGTCTCCCAGGATCCGCAGGGCACGCCGGGCAAGCATCCCGATGTCGTCCCCGCGGCTGGCCATACGTTCATCCGTGCTCTCCCCGCGCACGTAGCGTTGGTGCAGCTGCTGGCAGATCACCGCTGTCCGCCAGCAGGCGAACGCCTCGTACCAGGCAATGTGTGACAGGTCGGCGCCGGTGCGCGCCGCGTACCGGCGCGTGACCTCCGCCCGGGTGGGCACGCCCAGCGTCCGCAGGCCCGGCACGTGCAGCGCGTGGTCGTCCGCGGTGTCCGACGGGTCGGGCCAGTAGTTGAGCAGCATCCCGACATCCGCGAGCGGGTCGCCGAGCGTCGCCATGTCCCAGTCGAAGACCGATGCCACCCGGTCGGGTGCGGCCGGCGCGAACTGACAGTTGTCAATCTTGAAGTCGTTGTGTATGAGCACGGATGCCCGCGAAACCGGCAGCGTGCGCTCCAGGCGGCGGCCCGCTTCGGTCATCTGTGCGTCGCACTCGGCGGTGGCCACGAGCTCCCAGCGACGGCGCCATCCCGACAGCTGGCGCGCGAGGTATCCGCCAGGCCGGCCGAGATCGTCGAGGCCGCAGCTCGCCGGGTCGACGAGATGCAGGTCGGCGAGGGCCTCGACGGTGGCGAAACCGACGCGGCGAGCCGCGTCGGGCAGGTTGCGCAGCGACGGCGGCAGCGCCCCCCAGACCACCACCCCGGCGCGGTACTCGCCGACCACGAAGTCGCTGCCCACGACGTCGTGGTCGGCGCAGAACACGTAGGCTCGCGGAGCGCGGTCGTACTCCTGCCACAGGCGGGACAGCACCCGGTGCTCACGGCGCATGTCGTGGGCGCCTGGGGCGATCGCGCCGAACGGAGGCCGGCGCAGCACCAGACGGGTGCGACCGAACGAGAGCAGATAGGTGAGGTTCGCCGAACCGTTCGGGAACTGCGCCACCGACAGCTCGCCTGTCACCTCCAGCCCCCGCTCGGCCAGCCGCGGCAGCAGGTACCCGGCCAGCCGCTCCCACGGCAGCTCCTCACCGGGGCGGACCGGCGCCAGCTCAGGCGGATCCGCCGGCTCAGGCGAATCCGCTGACGGCCAAGACTCGGCGTTCATCATCCCCGGCCCTTCCCGGTAGCTGCGGTCCTGGTAGGCCGCGGTCCCGATGCCGCGGGCAGCGCGCCGTGCGCGCGCCGTGCGCCCGCGTGCCGGTGGCACCTGTGGGGGAACCTGGCACACGCCCCCGCAGGCCCCGTTGCGCCCGCCGTCCAAAGACCTTAACCTCATGACGAATATAGACGTGACAAATCTGACAACCCCGAGGGAGACCCATGGGCGCGGAAGCTGCGGACAGGGATCTCGAGGCCTTCCGGGGCAGGGTACGTGCCTGGCTCGCCGACCGCGCGGGCCCGCGGGCCGTCCCAGGTGAGAGCCGCCAGGAAGACTGGGGACACGGGTCGGACGACGTGTCGGTCTTTCACAGCCTGTCCTTCGCGGACGAGAAGGCGCTGATCGGCCGGGCGGCGGCCTGGCAGCGGCAGAAGTTCGACGCCGGCTTCGGCGCGATCACCTGGGCTCCCGAGTACGGCGGCGGCGGGCTCGGGCCCGAGTTCGCCGAGGTGTTCGCCCATGAGGAGGCGCACGTCGAGACTCCGCCGGGGCACGAGCTGCTGACGGTGACGCTGCACCTGATCGCCCCGACGATCGAGCTCGTCGGCACCCCCGGCCAGCGCGCTCTCCTGGTGCGGCGGTTCCTGCGCGCCGAGGAGCTGTGCTGCCAGCTGTTCTCCGAGCCGGGTGCCGGTTCCGACCTCGCAGCCCTGGCCACCCGCGCGGTTCGCGACGGTGACGCCTGGGTGGTCAACGGGCAGAAGGTCTGGAGCTCGGGTGCCCAGTTCGCCGGCTGGGGCATGCTCATCGCGCGGACCGACCCGGATGCCACGAAACACGCGGGCCTCACCGCGTTCATGGTCGCGCTGGACTCCCCCGGAGTGACCATCCGGCCGCTGCGCCAGATGTCGGGCGGTTCGTCGTTCAACGAGGTCTTCCTCGACGATGTCCGGGTTCCCGACTCCCTGCGTCTCGGGGAGGTGGGCGGGGGCTGGCGGACGGCCCTGACAACGCTCGGGCTCGAGCGCGAGGCCAGCAGCGCGCCGAGCCAGGTCGGCGGGGGCTTCCGGGAGCTCGTGGCGCTGGCCCGGTGGCTGGGTCGCGCGGGCGATCCGCTGGTCCGCCAGCAGCTCGCCGACGTGTTCATCAACGAACGGCTCGCCCGGGTGTCGGCCCAGCGGGACGAACAGTCCCGGCAGGCCGGCCGGACGCCGGGGGCAGCGGGCTCCCTGCGCAAGCTGCGCTGGGTGGCGGGCATGGAATCGGCATCGCGGACGGCCGCTCTGCTGCTCGGCCCACGCCTGACGGCGGACACCGGTGAGTGGGGCACGTTCTGCTGGAGCGCCCACGTCCTGGGCGCTCCGGGCTACCGGATCGCGGGTGGTTCGGACGAGATCCAGCGCAACATCATCGCCGAGCGGATCCTCGGGCTGCCGGGCGAGCCGCGGACCGACCGGGGCAGGCCCTGGCGGGACATCCCACGTTGACCATCGGAGGATCCCACCGTGACGGGAGCACAGATGCGCCAGCGCGATGAGCCCGGGCACGGCAGCCCGCTCCAGGGCAAGGTGGCACTCGTGACAGGCGGGAGCCGCGGCCTCGGCCGGGAGATGGTGCTCGCGTTCGCCGCGGCCGGCGCGGACGTCGTGATCACAAGCCGGAAGGCCGCCGGCTGCGCGGAACTCGCCGCGGAGGTCCGCCGCGCCACTGGCCGCAGAGCGTTGCCCTACCCGGCGCACGTCGGCGACTGGGCCGGCCTCACCCGCTTGGTGGATGCCGTCCACGACGAGTTCGGCCAGCTCGACGTCCTGGTCAACAACGCCGGTATCGCCCCGCGCTACCCGAGCCTGGACGAGGTGACCGAGGAGCTGTTCGACAAGGTCATCGGGGTCAACCTCAAGGGGCCGTTCCGGCTCACCGCGCTCGTCGGTGCCCGCATGGCCCGCGCCGACGGCGGTTCGATCATCAACATCAGCAGTGTCGCGGCGGTGCGCCCGACACCGGGCGACCTCCCCTACGCGGCGGCCAAGGCGGGCCTGAACGCCCTGACCGCCGGCTTCGCCCAGGCCTTCGGGCCGACGGTCCGGGTCAATACGATCATGGCAGGACCGTTCTTCACCGACATCAGCAGGAGCTGGGACATACCGGCCTTCGAGGCGATGGCCGGACGCTTCCCCCTGGGCCGGGGCGGCGACCCGCGTGAGATCGTCGGTGCGGCCCTGTACTTCGCCGGGCCCGCATCGAGTTTCACCTCCGGCGCTTTGCTCGCCGTCGACGGCGGCCAGGCGGTCGTCCCCTATACTGCCTCGACTGACGGGGCAGACTGACGGGGCAGACTGCTCCAGACACCCGTTCCGCCCCGCCCCTACGGAGGGGAACGGATTCCGGCCTCAGGCTGACAGGCGGACGACTCCCCGCACGATCGTGCCCGCAGCCTGGTCGTGGTAACCCGTCGTCACGTCGGCCAGCGAGTCGTAGGTGCGGGTCACGATGGAGTCGAGGTCGTAGCGGCCGGCATGGTGGAGGTCGGCGAGGAACGCGATCCCCTTGCGGCCGTCCCAGGATCCGGCGAGGCAGCCGACCACCTGCTTTTCGAAGCTCTGCAGGTTACGCAGACTGATCGTGGCAGCGGTCTCCTCCGCGGGATGAACGTTGACGACTACCACCCTGCCCCGTTTACCGACGAGGGACAGCGCGGATTCCAGCAACCGGCCGTCACCGGCGGCCATGGTCATGACAACGGTGTTCGCCATGCGGCCATGGGTGAGGTCACGCACCGCCGGCAGCGCGTCGTCGAGGGTCGTCGCCGTCAGCGTCGCCCCCAATTTCATGGCGATCTGACGCTTGAACGGCACAGGGTCGACCGCGACGACGGCACGGGCGCCCGCGAAACACGCTGCCTGCACGGCGTTGGCGCCGATCCCGCCGACCCCCGCGACCACGACCACGTCGCCCGGCCGGACCTCGGCGGTGTTGAGCACCGCTCCCCACCCGGTGACCCCCGCGCAGCCGATGGTGCAGGCGAGTTCCAGCGGGAGGCCCGGCTCCACCCGCACGCAGTTCTTCTCGCTGACCACGGTGTGCTCGGCGAAGGTACCGAGAAAGACGAAAACCCCCAGGTCCTGACCACGGGCATGATGCCGGGCGGTGCCGTCGGACACCTGGAACCCCTGGCCGAGCAGCGCTCCCCGCTCACAGAAGTAGGGGCGGCCGTCCAGGCAGGGCGCGCAGTCCCCGCAGGGCGGCAGCGGAACACTGAGCACGACATGATCACACACACGAATGCGCCGGACCCCCGGCCCCACCGCTTCGACGACGCCAGCGCCCTCGTGACCCCCGATGATCGGGAGCCGGATCTCCGGGTAACCGCCCCTGCGCAGATGGTCGTCGCTGTGGCAGAGGCCGGTCGCCACCATGCGAACCAGGACCTCCCCCACGCCCGGCGGGTCGAGGGTGATCTCATCGATGGACCACTGCGGCTCCCCCGGCCACAGCACCGCCGCACGGGTTCTCACCGTACCGTCCCCGCGTCCGGGGCCGGCCGTGTCACCGGGGACGCGCCTGGGGGCCGGGCCCGCCGACCTCGGCGAGGTAGCCGGTGGAGTCCACCCGGCGCTCACCCCAGCGAATCTCGAAGAGAAGCCTGCTGATTTTCCAACCGTCCGCTTCGCGTCGCAGCTGGTTGTGGTATCGGCCGACGAGCACGTGCACCGTTTCCGTGGACGCACGGAACACCTGGTGTGAGGTGTGGTAGACGAGCGCGCTGGCCTGATCCGCCGCAAGGTCCACGTGGTAGACGCTGAGCAGGTGATGCTGCCAGACGCATTCCCGGGTGGCCTCGTCGATCCAATCGGCGACCGTGTCACCGCCGACGATGGGATCGGCGTTGCCGTACCGCGCCCACAGGTCGTCGGCGAGGGTCGCCCGGACCCCGTCGATATCCCGTGTGTCGATACACGACGCATACCGGTAAAGCACGTCGGCGACCTCGGCGCGGTCCAGGCCGGCCTCGATCTCAGCCGCTGTACGCATGCTCACTCCTAATGAGTTCTGGGAGCCAGCCATCCGGCAGACTCCGGGCGGTAGCCGCCAGCGGGTGAGCACTTCGTTCTCCTGGACGTCGAGTCCTGACGAAAGACCGTGCCCCTGCTGGTTGGCCGGGAGAGTTGATCGCTGATGGGATGTCGTGCCTGCCGTTCGCGGCGTGAGCACTGTGTTCATTAGGTCGCTGATAGTTCTCCCGCGGGCTGCTCAGGGTGATCGGCATGGAGGGCGGGAGAGGCGTTGCGGCTGTTCGTGGGAGACGACTGGGCGGAAGACCACCACGACGTGGAGGTGATGGACGCCTCGGGCCGCCGGCTGGGCAAGGCCCGGCTGCCCGAGGGAGTGACCGGTATGGCCCGGCTGCACGCGATGGTCGGCGAGCACGCCGGCGACGATGACGAGGTGGAGGTGCTGGTCGGGATCGAGACCGACCGCGGCCCCTGGGTCCAGGCGCTCGTCGCTGCTGGCTACACGGTGTTCGCGATCAATCCGCTGCAGGCGTCGCACTACCGGACGCGGCACGGGGTGTCGGGCGCGAAGAGCGACGCCGGCGACGCGCACGCGCTGGCGGACATGGTCCGTACCGACGCCCACCAGCTGCGCCCGGTCGCCGGGGACAGTGCCACCGTCGAGGCGGTCAAGGTCGTGACCCGGACCCACAAGACCCTGATCTGGGAACGCACCCGCCACACCCAGCGGCTGCGGCACGCGCTGCGGGACTACTTCCCGGCCGCGCTGGTGGCGTTCGAGGACCTGGACGCCGCGGACACCCTGGAGTTGCTGGCCAAAGCGCCCACCCCGGGCGAGGCGCGCCGGCTGACAGTCAGCCAGATCAGCGCCGCCCTGCGCCGGGCGCGGCGCCGTGACGTCCCCGCCAAGGCGGCAGCGATCCAGACGGCGCTGCGCGCCGAGCACCTCGGCCAGCCCGACGTCGTGACCGGCGCCTACGCGGTCTCGGTCCGCGCGCTGCTCGCGGTCCTGGCCGTGCTGAATGAGCAGGTCAAGACCCTCCAGGGGCAGGTGGAGGAGCATTTTGGCCGGCACCCGGCCGCTAAGATCGTCCTGTCCCAGCCAGGGCTTGGACAGGTCCTCGGCGCCCGGGTGCTCGCGGAGTTCGGCGACGACCCCGACCGCTACACCACCGCCAAGGCCCGCAAGAACTACGCCGGCACCTCGCCGATCACCCGCGCCTCGGGCAAGAAGAGAACCGTCGCCGCCCGGTTCGTCCACAACGACCGGCTCGTTGACGCCCTCATGACCCAGGCCTTCTCCGCCCTGCAGGCGTCCCTCGGCGCCCGCGCCTACTACGACCGGCAGAAAGCCCGCGGAGCCAACCACAACGCCGCCCTGCGCCAACTCGCGAACCGCCTCGTCGGCATCCTGCACGGCTGCCTCAAGACCGGCAGCCTCTACGACGAGACGACCGCCTGGTCGCATCACGTCGAACAGGTCGCGGCTTGACATTTCAGCTCCTGGGATGTCTTTCGGAACAGTCCCAGCGGGTGCCGCGCCCGCCGCCGCGCTGGCGGGTCAGCCCCCCACCTTCATCCACACGCTCTTGATCTCGGTGAAATCGTCGAGAGAGGCCGCGCCCAGGCTGCGGCCGTGCCCGGAGTTCTTCACGCCGCCGTAGGGCACCGTCGGGTAGACCATCTGGTAGGTGTTCACCCACACCGTTCCGGCCCGTAGCGCCCTGCTCGCACGGTGCGCCAGGCCCAGATCGTTCGTCCACACACCGGCCGCCAGCCCGTACTCGGTGTCGTTGGCCATGGCGATGGCCTCCTCCTCCGAGCCGAACTCCAGCACGGACATCACCGGCCCGAAGATCTCCTCGCGGGCGATCCGCATGTCGTTGCGCACGGATGTGAACACCGTCGGCTGGTGGAAGTAGCCGACGTCACCATGGCGCTCACCGCCGAGCACCAGCTCCGCGCCCTCGTCCCGGCCGTAGCCGACGTAACGCCGCACCCGCTCCAGCTGCTCCGCGGACACCAGCGGCCCCATCTGGCTGCTGGGGTCGAAACCCGAGCCGAGCTGGATGTCACGCGAACCGTCAATGATCAGACTTACCAGTGTGTCGTGCACGGAGCGGTGGACCAACAGGCGGCTGCCCGCGGTGCACACCTGCCCGGACGCGCCCCACACCCCGGCCATGGCCGCGGCGGCGGCGGCCTCCAGGTCGGCGTCGGGGAAGACGATGAACGGGCTCTTGCCGCCGAGTTCGAGGCTCACCCGTTTCACCCGTGCGGCGGCGGCGGCCTGGATGGCGCTTCCGGTCGCCACCGAACCGGTGAACGACACGGCGTCGATGGCGGCGGAAGTGACGAGGGCCGCGCCCACCACCTCACCGACACCTTGGACGACGTTGAAGACCCCCGGCGGGATTCCCGCCTCGAGCGCCAGCTCCGCCATGAGAACCGCCGACATGGGGGTCTGCTCGGCCGGCTTCAGCACGACGCTGTTGCCGGCGCTGATGGCGGCGGCCACCGCGGCGAACACGGCTGTCGGCCCGTTCCACGGGGTGATCAGGCCGATGGCGCCGATCGGCTCCCGATGCTGGTAGACGACCAGGTCCGACGGTACCGCCGGGATCGCTCCGGCGAGCTTGGAGGGCCAGCCGGCGTAGTAGTCGATACCGTCGACCGCGAACTGGACGATGAAGCCCTCGTAGAAACGCGGCAGCCCCGAGTCGATCACGTCGATCTCGGCGAAGACGTCCGCCCGCTCCGCCAGGAGGCTGGCGAGCCTGCGCATCCGGCGTTCCTTTTCCAGCGGCGGGAGGAAGCGCCACCGACCGTCGTCGAACGCGGCGCGCGCGGACCGCGCGGCCCTTTCGGCGTCGACCGCCGAGCCGGCCGCTGCGGTGGCGACGTGGCGTTCGGTCGCGGGGTCGATGACCGGCATCGTCGACCCGTCGAGGGACGGGACGACCGCACCGTCGATCACGTGGCCGAACAGGGGGCGCGCCAGCTGGCGCGCGGCTTCCGCCGAGATCGGATATACCGATTGATCATCTAATGTGCTGCTCATCGAAACTGCTCCGATCTGGTTGCGGGAACACCGCGGACATCGCCGCGGTCACGGCGTTCGACAGCCGGGGCGCCGGCTCCCCGGACACCGGTCACGGCTCGTGTCACGGCTCGGTCTGCTCCGTGGGTGGGCCACCGGTGGCCGGCTCCCCCGCCGCCACGGGCGCGGGCCGCGCGCCGGCCGTGGGCTCGGCGGCGGTCGTGACGGCGG
>NZ_CAKJTM010000134.1:0-5152 GCF_917627345.1 Protofrankia sp. CiP3
GCGTAACGCCTCCGCTGATCAGCTGCGGACCTGGACCGTCCGCGTTCTGAGCGCTGGCACCCTCGACCAGCTCTTCGGCTAGCCGGCAGGCGCATCTGGAGGCCGGTCCCTCGAGCGTCGCACGTCGCGAGTCGGCCATCGAGGTCGCTCATGCGACCATGAAGGACGGGCCGTCGGTTCGGCTGGCGGTCGTGGCGATCGCGACTGCGGTCCCGCCGCCCGGACAGGCCGAATGGTCCCATGTCACGGTCACCCGGGTGCCGACAGAGGCCGAGGCGCGGCCACCCCGAAGCACGCCTCCTGGCTGGACACGATCGAGCAGTGGTTCGGTGTCCTGACCCGTCGACTGGTGCGCTGTGGCGACTTCGCTTCCCGTGAGGACCTCGAGGCCCTCCGTGCGGCGGGCCGGGAACGGCTGCTGACATGCTTGCATGATCATGATGATGTGTGTATAAATTTTCAGTCATGGGGATGACAGCGGCGCTGGCAGGAGCGAGCGGTTACGCGGGTGGGGAGCTGCTGCGCCTGCTGCTCGGGCATCCGGAGATCGAGATCGGCCCACTGGCGGCGGGTTCGTCGGCCGGGCAGGACGTCACCGACGTTCATCCGCATCTCCCCGGTCTCACCGGCCGGGTCTTCGCCGACGTGTCGGCTCTTGCCGACGTCGACGCCGACATCGTGTTCCTTGCCCTCCCGCACGGTAGGTCCGGCGCTGTCGCGGCGACACTGCCGGACGGCGTCCGCGTGGTCGATCTCGGAGCGGACCACCGGCTCGCCGACGCCGAGGCCTGGCAGCGGGTCTACGACGGTGACCATGCGGGAACCTGGACGTACGGGATGCCGGAGCTGCCCGGCGCACGGGCGGCGATCCGTGCCAGCAGCCGCGTCGCGGCCCCGGGCTGTTTTCCCACCGCGGTCACGCTCGCCCTCGCGCCGCTGCTGGGCGCGGGCCTGGTCGACACCGAGGACATCGTGGTGGTGGCGGCCAGCGGCACCTCGGGCGCGGGACGATCGGTCAAGGCGAACCTGCTCGGCAGCGAGGTCATGAACGACCTGACCGCTTACCGGGTCGGGCGCCACCAGCACCGCCCGGAGATCCTCCAGGCGCTGCGCGGCCTGGTGCACACGCCCGTGTCCATGTCGTTCACGACGGTGCTGGCGCCGACACCGCGTGGCATCCTCGCCACCTGTACCGCCCGACTCGGCTCGGCGGTCACCACCGATATGCTGCGCGACGCGTTGGAGGCGGCTTACGCGGGCGAGCCGTTCGTCCAGGTCCTGCCGCCGGGGCGCTGGCCCCGCACCGCGGCGACGCTGGGCGGCAACGCTGTCCACCTGCAGGTCACCGCCGATCACGAGAGCGGGCGGGCGGTGGTTGTCGCTGCCATCGACAACCTGTGCAAGGGCGCTGCCGGCCAGGCGCTGCAGTGCGCGAACCTCATGCTCGGCCTGCCGGAGGCCAGCGGCCTTACGTCGTCCGGCATCGCGCCGTAACCCGCGGCCCGCTGGCCTCCTCGATCCCGGACCTCTCGACATCTAATCGGCGGCCCGACTGGCCCAACTGGCCCGCCGTGAGGATCCGACGTCCGCCGCCTGGATTCGATCATTCGCATTCGGCCCTGCTGACAGTGGCTTTTCATACCGACGCAGTGAGGAGCGATCATGGGTGTAAAGCTGTGAGCGTGACTGCCCCGGGGGGGTTTCGGGCCGCGGGAGTGGCGGCTGGGCTCAAGCCGTCCGGGCGTCCGGATGTCGCGGTTGTCGTCAACCACGGTCCGTCGGACACGGCCGCGGGCGTGTTCACCGGCAACCGGGTGCAGGCCGCGCCCGTCATCTGGTCACGCCAGGTGCTTGCGGACGGCCGGCTGCGGGCGGTCGTCCTGAACTCCGGTGGTGCCAACGCGTGTACGGGGCCCGCCGGTTTCGCCGACACCCATCGCACCGCCGAGCACACCGCCGGCCTGCTGGGGATGGGTGCGGGCGAGGTCGCCGTCTGCTCGACCGGGCTGATCGGGATACGGCTCCCCATGGATCTGCTGCTGCCCGGCGTTACCAAGGCGGTGGCCGGGGCGTCGGCCACCGGCGGGCCGGCGGCGGCCGAGGCGATCTGTACGACCGACACCGTCAGCAAACAGGTTGTGCGCGCGGCTGGTGGAGTGACGGTCGGCGGGATGGCCAAGGGCGCCGCGATGCTCGCGCCGGCGCTCGCCACGATGCTCGTAGTGTTGACCACGGACGCGGTCGTCGACCCGGTCACCGCCGACCGTTTGCTGCGGGACGCCTGCCGTACCACCTTCGACCGGGTGGACTCCGACGGCTGCATGTCGACCAACGACACCGTGCTGCTGTTGGCCAACGGTGCCTCCGGTGTGCGGGTATCCGCGGAAACGCTCGCTGGCCTGGTGACCGAGTCCTGCGCTGACCTGGCCGGGCAGCTGCTCGCCGACGCGGAGGGCTCGACCAAGACGATCGCGATCACCGTTACCGGTGCCGCCGACGAGGCCGACGCGCTGGAGGTCGGCCGGTCGGTCGCGCGCTGCAACCTGCTCAAGTGCGCGCTCTACGGCAACGACCCGAACTGGGGCCGGGTGCTCGCGGCCGTGGGCACCACCCGCGCATCCTTCGAACCGGACGCGCTCGACGTCGCGATCAACGGAGTGTGGGTGTGCCGGGCGGGCGGGCCGGGGGAGCCGCGCGAACGCGTCGACCTGACCAGCCGGGAGGTCTCCATCCGGATCGACCTGCACGCCGGCCCCAGTGAACTGACGGTCTGGACGAACGACCTGACCGACGGGTACGTCCACGAGAACTCGGCGTACTCGACATGACCGCCGTACCGGGCGCGGGCCGGCCCCCGGCGCTGGCCCGGGGGCATGCCGCGCTGGCCAAGACCACCGTGCTGATCGAGGCGCTGCCCTGGCTGTCGCGGTTCCACGGTTCCACTGTTGTGATCAAATATGGCGGCCACGCCATGACCGACCCGGTGCTGCGGGAGGCGTTCGCCGCGGACGTCGTGTTCCTGCGCTACGCGGGCCTGCGGGTGGTCGTGGTCCACGGGGGCGGGCCGCAGATCACCGCCCATCTGGCCCGGCTCGGTGTCGAGTCGGTGTTCGCCGGTGGCCTGCGGGTGACCACTCCGGAGACGATGGAGATCGTCCGGATGGTCCTGGTCGGCCAGGTCAACCGGGATGTCGTTGGATTGATCAACAGTCACGGCCCGTTCGCGGTGGGCCTGTCCGGTGAGGACGCCAACCTGCTCACCGCGCGGCGCAAACCGGCGGTCGTGGACGGCCGCGAGATCGATATCGGGCTGGTCGGGGACGTCGTCCAGGTCGCCCCGGAGACCCTGACGGCGTTGCTGGACTCCGGCAAGGTCCCGGTGGTCGCCACCGTCGCCCGGGGGATCGACGACGGGGTCTACAACGTCAACGCCGACATTGCCGCGGCCGCTCTGGCTGCCGCGATCGGTGCGGCGAAGCTGGTCATCCTTACCGATGTCGAGGGCCTGTACGCGGACTGGCCGCACAGCGACGAGGTGATCAGCGAGCTGTCCGTGGCGGAGCTCGCTGCCCTCCTGCCGACGCTGACCACCGGGATGATCCCGAAGATGGAGGCCTGCCTGCGAGCCGTGCACGGTGGCGTGCCGCAGGCCCACGTCCTTGATGGCCGAGTGGCACACGCCGTTCTGCTGGAGGTCTTCACCGATGACGGGATCGGGACTCTGATCACGCCAGATGCGGTCGCGGTGGACACCGCCGCGACCACAGCGACCGCCGTACCCGCCGCCACGTCCGTGCATACCGTGGGAGGAACCCCATGAACGCTGACCTGCTCGATCGCCGGGATGCCGTGATCATGGCGGCTTACGGCCGCCCGCGGATCGCGTTGGAACGCGGTGCCGGCACCCGGGTGTGGGACGCGGACGGGCGCGAGTACCTCGACCTGATCGCCGGGGTCGCCGTCAGCGCCCTCGGCCACTGCCACCCGGCGGTGCAGGCCGCGGTGTGCGATCAGGTCGGGCGCCTCGGCCACGTCTCCAACCTCTATGTGAACGAACCGCAGGTCGCCCTGGCCGAGCGGCTGCTGGGACTGCTGGGCGCCGCCGGTCGGGTGTTCTTCTGCAACTCGGGCGCGGAGGCCAACGAGACGGCCATCAAGATCTCTCGGCGGACCGGCCGCACCGAGATCGTCGCAGCGGATGGATCTTTTCACGGACGTACTCTCGGCGCCTTGTCGATTACTGGCCAGGCATCCAAACGGGCGCCGTTCGAACCGCTGCTGCCCGGCGCGTGCTTTGTTCCCTACGGCGACATCGCCGCTCTGGCGGCGACGGTCAGCGACCGCACCGCCGCGGTCTTCCTGGAGCCGACGCTGGGCGAGGCAGGGGTGATCCCGCCGCCGCCCGGCTACCTGCGGGCGGCCCGTGCCATTTGCGACCGGGCCGGCGCGCTGCTCGTCCTTGACGAGATCCAGAGCGGTATCGGCCGGGCCGGCACCTGGTTCCTGCACCAGAGCGAGGCGATCGTCCCCGATATCGTGACACTGGCCAAGGGACTCGGCGGCGGCCTGCCGATCGGAGCCTGCGTCGGGTTCGGCCCGGCCGGCCAGCTCCTGCGCCCCGGCGACCACGGCAGCACGTTCGGCGGGGGGCCGATTGTCTGCGCGGCCGCGCTCGCGGTGCTCGACACCATCGAGCGGGACGGACTGATCGCGAACGCGGTGGAGGTCGGGCGCGTCCTGACCGACGGGATCCTCGACGCCGGTGTGCCGGGCGTGGTGGGGGTCCGCGGCCGTGGGCTGTGGCTGGCGATCGAGCTGAGCTCGCCGTTCGCCGCCGCCTTCGAAACCGCTGCTTGCCACGCGGGTTTCCTGGTCAATGCCGTCAGCCCGGACGCGGTGCGGCTCGCCCCGCCGTTGGTGCTCTCGGCCGCGGAGGCGGCCACGTTTGTCGCGGCGCTGCCCGCGATCGGCCGAGCGGCGCTGACCGCGGCCGAAGACTCTAAGGTCTGCGCATGATGGTGTATCCCGGCGCCCTCCTCAGCTGTGTTTCTCGGTCGCTGGCGCTCGCTGCGATGCTCGCGATGGAGGTTGGGGCGTGCGACGCTTTTTGCGCATGCCCCGGCCGACCGGGTGCGGGTGTCCCGCAAGGCAT
>NZ_CAKJTM010000134.1:5584-7365 GCF_917627345.1 Protofrankia sp. CiP3
CGTCCGACATTTTCTCCTCGACACCGACCTGACGCCGGGTGAACAGGCTGCCCTGCTCGACGCGGCCGACCGCGTGAAGGCGACCCGCCGGGTGGGCGACGCTGGGCCCAGGCCACTTGCCGGCCGCTCGGTGGCGTTGCTGTTCGAGAAACCGTCCACCCGCACCCGGATGTCGTTCGACGTCGCCGTGGCCGAGCTGGGTGGCCATCCCGTGGTCGTTGACGCGGCCGCCACCCAGCTCGGCAGAGGCGAGTCCATCGAGGACACGGCGGCGGTCTTCAGCCGGTATGTCGACGCGATCGTGGTGCGGACGTTCGCGCAGGACCGCTTGGAGCGGATGGCGGCGGCGGCCTCGGTGCCCGTGGTCAACGCTCTTTCTGATCATGCTCATCCGTGTCAGGCGCTCGCGGACCTGCAGACGATCCGGGAGCACCGCGGCGCCCTCGCTGGACTGACCCTTGCCTACTTCGGGGATGGCAACAACGTCGCGCATTCGCTGGTGCTGGCTGGCGCGCTTGCCGGCATGCGGGTCCGGGTGGCCTCGCCGCCCGGATACGAGCCTTTCGAGCAGGTGCTGCGGCAGGCAGCCGAGATCTGTTCGAGGACTGGTGGCGCGGTCAGTGTGACGCACGACGCGCGGGAAGCCGCGTCCGGTGCGGACGTGCTGTACACCGATGTCTGGGCCTCGATGGGCCAGGAGAGCGAAGCTGACAGCCGGTCGCTGGTCTTTCAGCCGTATCAGCTCGATGAGAAGGTGGTGGAGGCCGCCGCCATTGACGTGATCATCATGCACTGCCTGCCGGCGCACCGTGGCCTTGAGATCACGGCTTCCGTCCTCGACGGCCCCCGGTCGGTCGTCTTCGACCAGGCCGAGAACCGGCTGCATGCCCAGAAAGCGCTGCTGGCGTTTCTGCTCGACCAGAGCAATCCGGTCTCGCGGCCGTCCCCTCGGGCGCTGGCTGGCAAGGTCACGCCGTGATGGTGTGCCCCGGCGTCCTCCTTCGTCAGGCTCCTTGGCCGCTGGCGCTCCCCGCAGCGAGCGCCACGGAGGCCGCCGTATGAGCACCCAGGTACCCAGGATTCCTCGGCACGCTGCCGCGCCGCTGACCAAGCACGCGCGGCAGGCGAGGCTCGCGGCCCTGATAGCCCGCCAGCGGGTGCGTTCGCAGACGGAGCTGGCTCGGTTGCTGGCGGCGGAGGGTATCCAGGTCACCCAGGCGACGCTGTCCCGTGATCTGGAGGATCTCGGCGCGACCAAGGTGCGTGGCCCGGACGGTGCGTTGGTATATGCCGTCGATGTCAACCTGGCGCCGACCGAGTCCGTGCGGCTGCCACTCAGCCGGCTCTGCGAGGATCTGCTCGTTTCGGCGGAGGCCAACGGGAACCTGCTCGTCCTGCGGACCCCGCCGGGTGCGGCGCAACTGTTCGCCTCGGCGCTGGACCGGGCGGGGCTGCCGGAGGTCATGGGCACCATCGCTGGCGACGACACAGTCCTGGTGATCTGCCGGCCGGCATTGATCGCCGTTGCTGATCCGGCTGGCGGTACCGACTCCACCGGCCCCCAGCTCGCCGCGCGGTTGCTCGATCTTGCGGACGGGCGCTCCCGTGGTTCACCTGTCAACGGTCCACCTGCCAGCCTGGCCGGCCAAGCCCCGTCGGCCTGATACACAGAGCAACCTGATACACAGAGCAAAAATGATTTTTTCCAATCTTAGAGCGCCCGGCAATAGGGGCTTGGATCAAGGAGCGGGGCTGGTGTGCGTGCATCGCAAGGCGGCGGA
>NZ_CAKJTM010000134.1:7486-10969 GCF_917627345.1 Protofrankia sp. CiP3
GTGCCCCAGCCCCGCGACGCCGCGTCCCTATTGCCGGGCGCTCTTAGTGTGATGATC
This sequence comes from Protofrankia sp. CiP3, assembly GCF_917627345.1. Lineage (NCBI taxonomy): Bacteria > Bacillati > Actinomycetota > Actinomycetes > Frankiales > Frankiaceae > Protofrankia > Protofrankia sp. CiP3. The sequence continues at coordinate 7,544 of NZ_CAKJTM010000134.1, forward strand.
TAAAAATATCTGGCTGAGTGCGGCGTGGCATTGGTTTTTCTGGCGCGGCAGGCAGCCCCGATGATTGTGGAAAGGTTGATCCGTAGTGACCGACCGCGTCGTACTCGCGTATTCGGGCGGCTTGGACACGTCCGTGGCCATCGGTTGGATCGGTGCCGAAACCGGCGCCGAAGTGGTCGCGCTGGCCGTTGACGTCGGCCAGGGCGGTGAGGATCTTGAGCTGATCCGGCAACGGGCACTGGCCTGCGGGGCGGTGGAATCCGTCGTGGTCGATGCCCGCGCGGAGTTCGCCCAGTCGTTCGTGGCCCCGGCCATCCGGGCCAACGCTCTCTACATGGACCGCTATCCGTTGATCTCGGCCTTGTCGCGGCCTGTCATTGTCCGTCACCTCGTCGAGGCAGCCCGCACCTTCAGCGCTGGAGCCATCGCGCATGGCTGCACCGGCAAGGGCAACGACCAGGTGCGTTTCGAGGTGGGCGTGATGGCTCTTGCCCCGGGCCTGTCGGTGTTGGCGCCGGTGCGGGATTCGGGGATGACACGGGACAAGGCGATCGCGTTCGCGGACGAGCGCAACCTGCCGATCGATGTGACCGCGCGTTCGCCCTACTCGATCGACCAGAACCTGTGGGGCCGTACGGCCGAGTGCGGCGTGCTCGAGAACCCGTGGGCGCAGCCCCCGGAGGATGTCTTCGTCTACACCGCTGACCCGACCGCAGCGGGGGAGCCGGACGAGGTGACCATCGGTTTTGTCGACGGGCTGCCGCTCTCTCTGGACGGCCGGGCCCTTCCGCTCGTGGACCTGATCGCCGAGCTGAACCGCCGCGCCGGTGCACAGGGCGTCGGGCGCATTGACATGATCGAGGACAGGCTGGTAGGGATCAAGAGCCGGGAGATCTACGAATGCCCGGCGGCGATCACCCTGCTGACCGCGCATCGTGACCTGGAGGACCTCACCCTCGAGCGCGAGGCCGCCCGGTTCAAGCGGGGGGTGGACCAACGCTGGGGCGAGCTTGTCTACGACGGCCTGTGGTACTCGCCATTGCGAGCGGCGCTGGACGCGTTCATCGATTCCACGAGCGCCCGGGTCACCGGCGATGTCCGGATCCGGCTCGCCGGTGGTGTGGCCCAGGTAGTCGGACGGCGTGGCGAGGCGAGTCTCTACGACCACGCTCTCGCGACCTACGACGCGGGCGACCAGTTCGATCAGCGTGACGCACGGGGTTTCATCGACCTGTGGGGCCTGCCGACCACGGTGTGGTCAGCTCGTGAACAGCGGCTGTCCCGGTGAGCACATCGGCCTGCGAACCACCGGGCTCAGGGCCATCGGCGTCCGCGCCGCCGACCCGGCTGTGGGGTGGTCGTTTCGCTGGCGGTCCGGCGCAGGCGCTGGCGCGCCTGTCGGTCAGTGTCCAGTTCGACTGGCGGCTCGCCCCGTACGACCTGCGGGCCTCGGGCGCGCACGCCCGCGTGCTGCACCGCGCCGGCCTGCTCGACGACGGTGAGCTCACCGCCGTCCTCGCGGCTCTGGACGATCTGTCCGAAGCCGTGCGAACCGGTCGTTTCCGACCGACGGTTGACGATGAGGACGTGCACACGGCCCTGGAACGGGGTCTGCTCGAGCGCCTCGGCACCCTTGGGGGCAAGCTGCGGGCGGGGCGAAGCCGTAACGATCAGGTCGCCACCGATCTTCGGATGTATCTGCGGGAGCACGCCCGGCAGGTGGCAGGGTGTCTCGTCGACCTGCAACTGGCTCTCGTCGACCAGGCCGCGGCACAGGTGGACACGCCGGCTCCCGGGATGACCCACCTCCAGCATGCCCAACCGATCTCGTTCGCCCATCAGCTGCTCGCTCACGTCCACGCGTTCGCGCGTGATGTGGACCGGTTACGGGACTGGGACCGGCGTGCTGCCGTGTGCAGTCTGGGCGCGGGCGCGTTGGCCGGTTCCTCGCTCCCGCTCGACCCGCACGGCGTCGCGCTGGAGCTCGGCTTCGACTCGGCCTTCGCGAACTCGATCGACGCGGTCTCCGACCGTGATTTCGCCGCGGAGTTCCTGTTCGCGGCCGCGCTGATCGGTGTGCACCTGTCCCGGCTCGGCGAGGAGATCGTTCTGTGGACGAGCCGGGAGTTCGGTTGGGTCGAGCTGGACGACGCGTTCGCCACCGGTAGTTCGATCATGCCGCAGAAGAAGAACCCGGATGTCGCCGAGCTCGCGCGGGGCAAGTCCGGCCGGCTGATCGGCGCGCTCACCGGACTGCTCGTCGTGCTCAAGGGCCTGCCGTTGGCGTATGACCGTGACCTGCAGGAGGACAAGGAGCCGGTGTTCGACGCGGTCGACACCCTGCTGCTGGTACTGCCGGCGACCACGGGCACGGTGGGGACCATGCGGATACACCAGGAGCGTCTCGCCGCGGCCGCTCCCGAGGGGTTTGCGCTGGCCACGGATGTGGCCGAGTACCTCGTCCGGCGTGGAGTGCCGTTTCGGGAGGCGCACGAGGCGGTCGGGCAGCTGGTGGCCTGGTGCTCCGCGCGTGAGGTGGAACTCGACGAGGTCGGTGACGACGACCTGGCGGCCATCAACCCACGCCTGGCTCCGGGCGTGCGCACGGTGCTCTCCGTCCAAGGTGCGCTGGAGGCCCGTTCGGCTCCGGGCGGGACAGCTCCGGCCCGGGTACGCGAACAGCTCGCGGCAATCACCGAACGGCTCGTGCGTGACCGTGAGTGGGCAAAGAGCTTCTGACGGCCTTCAGGCGGTATTGGATGACCGCTGGATGAACGTCTGGCGACTACGTGTCTGGCAGGCCGCTCCTGACGGGGTCGCGGTGACCCCGTCAGGAGCTGGGCCCGCGGCGCGACAGGAACGCCGACCGGCTACCGGCTGACCAACTGAGCGGCCGGCCGGCTGATCGAGAGCGGGGCCGGCGCGGCGGCAACAGCCCCCGATGGTCCCATAGCAGACAGGTTGGTCAAGACGACATTCAGGCGATGTGATGTAGGTAACAGATCGAGAAGCCGTTGACATTTGACGTTCCCGCTCTGCACCCGTAATGTTCTCCTTGCCGGCGGACAGCCGGGAGACACCGAAGCCGAGAAGCGCCGGTGGCCCCAACCCCGGCTCGACACTCTCTGTGAGTGATCGAAGGTAGCTGTCGAGGCTTCCGCCGGATGATCCGGAATGGTTTGACTCGATTGAATTCCAACAGTAGCTTAGAAAAACGCTCCGGATGGGAATTGAAAGATTCCCCATGGTGTGCGCTTGCTCCTTGAGAACTCAACAGCGTGCCGAAAGTCAGTGCCATAACCCCGTCCATGTCGGGTTGCTGCCAGGCTAATCTGGTCTGGTCTCGCCCGGTATGACGGAAATGAAATTCCTTTGGCACGACAGACGATCTTACGGATCTTTGTCGATGTCAGGGTCATCCCAGCC
>NZ_CAKJTM010000135.1:0-9081 GCF_917627345.1 Protofrankia sp. CiP3
CGCCGGGCTCACGGCCTGACCCGTGCGCCCCAGGGTGTGTCCTTCCGCACCCCAGGATGGTCACGTTACGTCACCCGTACAGATCACCGATCGTCAGCGACCAAACACGAACTCCAGTGATCTACGGAGAGCCCGTTAATCATCTACTCAGCGGTTGCGACTCATCGTCGGGCGGCCGAAGCGAACACATGCATGCTCCGCACCCAGAGTCCCCGCCGCGAGTCTCCTCCCAGGGGTAGGGAAATCTCCCGAGCCGCCGGCCTTCTATCACGAGACGGCGCCGCTCAAGCCGCCGGGCGGCATCATAAAGCGACGCGATGTCAGCGTCCTGCTGCGCATCAACAAGACGCCGGTCCACCTCGGCCTGGGCCTCATCCAGTTCGGACACATCGTCAGCGGCGACCGCGAGTACATGAACGTGGCGCAGCAGGATCTGCAGGCTCAGTGAGCGCAGGTCCGCAGATGGCGCGGCAGTCTCCGGCTTCGAAGGCCCAGCCGCTGCGCTGCCCTGCGGATTCGATGGTGCCTGCTTTCCGCGGGCGAGTATCCGCCGTAGGGAATCCATCAATGATCTTCTGGGCTCGTCTGGCATCAGTACCACCCTACTCTGAGCCGCTCGTTCTGCCGCCGTGGATGTTCCGCCGCGGGTTCGGCCAGTCCCTCATGGAAAGCGCGATGCTAGCCGGAAACCCAGGTTGCGGTCGTAGACAGTGGGTGCACTCATGTCACCGCGCAGCGAGCTTCGGACGATGCGGGGAGGGGAATCCCATCCTCCACCGCGGTTCACCCGCACGCCCGCTGACTCGAGGTTCTCACGGCCGTCCAGCGCGTCGTATGGGTACGGCCTGTAAACGCTCGATGTCCATTCGAACACGTTACCCGCCATGTCCTCGCAGTTGAAGACGCTTCTTCCGCGAGGGAAGACCCCGACGGGAGTAGGCCGAAGCACCCGTTCGGTGATGCTGTTGCAGCGGTCCGGCTCCCAGCGGCTCCCCCAGGGATATACCTGGGGGAGGACGCCCTTGGCGGCTCGCTCCCACTGCGGTTCGCTGGGCAGGCTAAGCGAGCGTCCCGTGACCTCTGACAGCCAGTGGCAGTATGCCGTCGCCTCGTACCAGTTGATGCCCACGACCGGCTGATTGTGACCCGCGAATGCAGGTTCCTTCGCATAGGCGGGTTCCTCATGAGAGCGCGGGCGGAGTATCCCGAGGTCGGCAAGAAGCTTCTTGCACTGTTCCTCGTCTAGCGTCACCAGGCGCCTCCACAACTGCTGCCTGTCCGCGGAAACAGATGCCTCCCGGAACCATCGTTCGAGATCATCTATGTGCTCACGGTGGTATGCCACGTTGCTGAGCAGCCGGGACACACTGTCTTCTCCCATGTCCGCCATCTCCCGCCACCACCAGCCCTGCGGCGTCCAGAACATCGGTTCGGAATATCCGCCGGCTTGAACAAAGCATCGGTACTCCGAGTTCGTCACCAGGTAACGGCCGATACTGAACGCCGGCACCTCGACAGGCAGACAAGGCCGCTCGTCGGCGAACGCGTCGTCGTCATCGACACCTGCACCCAGGTAAACGATTCCCGCCGGCACTGGCATCATCTCCGCCACAGCATGGATGGTGCCGTAGACGTTGCGTGCACGCACGAATCGGGGATCTCGCAGTCGGCCAAGGACGTGGCCGCACTCGATCCGTTTCCTGAGTGGCACGGCAGGATCGGTCGATTCGGTCAGCAGTTTACCGGAGATCATCTCGGTCACTGAGGGCTGAACGAGCGCGCTGACGTCCGCCGCGCAACGGCCGGCAAGCAGCGGATTAACCTGGTCGATCGAGGTGAGCAATGGATTCGGGTTATCGAGAAGGCCCGCAGCCAGCACGGCAGGCTCCTCCCACGAAGTGGTGCGCAGGCCGGTTGAAGTGCGCCAGGGCTCACGTCGCTGGTCTGCGGTTGTCGGCACGTCGTCGCTGCGGCTTTGCCAATGATCACTCAGGTCCATTTTCGCGGCGAACCGCTCGAGCAGCGCGACGGCGGCGAAGTACTCCTGGAACTGCCGCTGAGAAAAGCGCAGCCGACCCTGACGCTCCGTGATCATCCCCAGGGAGCACACGAACGACAGCACCGTGTCCGCTGAGGTGCCGACCGGGCTGAATGAGCAGGACAATCTATCAGCGCAGATTGCCCGCGCGGCGGCAACCGGCAGGTCGGTCCCTTGCTGGTCCGCTTGCACACAATAAGCGATCTCCGAGAGCACGGCGCGGACGACGTCCAGGCTTACGTCATCGCTGGTTGCCTTCTCCCTCTCTCGGACGAGGAGCCGTTCTGCGGCAGCACGCGAAAGCGCTCCGCGGCTCTTCGGTGCCGCACCCCGGGTCGAGATGTAGAACTGAACGATCCAGGTAAGCAGCAGCGGAATGCGGGCCAGATCGACGAGATGGCTCTCGCGGAGGATCTGCCAGCAGCTTGGCGCGTCTGCCTCCAGTTCCTGGGTGAGGAACCGGAGAATTTGATCGTCATTCCACGCGCAGATCTCGACCGGCTGAAGATGGAGTTCGTTGCCGTAGTTGTGGCTGCGGCAGGCGAAGACGAAATGGCTGCTCTCGTAGGTCTCCACAAGATTCCGCCACCTGCGTACCTTGCGGTAGTAGTCAGCCTGCGGCATCTCGTCTAGGCCGTCGCACAGCAAGCACAGACGTCCGGCGAGCAATTCGTTTTCTAGGTGTGCCCTCAGTTCGGGCCGGCATCGGCGGCGTACGTACTCCAGCGGTGACAGGTCGGCCGACGTGTAGTCCTCCAGGCCGATAAGGACCGGGAGCAGCGATGCCTCATCATCCTGCCGCAAGCGCCTGTTCAGACCCAGTTCAGCGAGATCTCGGAGCAGCACGCGTAGCGCTGTGGTCTTGCCCGATCCCGGTGGCCCCAGCAGGACCATGGCGCCGAACTCGCGCAGCGCGTCGCCCACGTTGCCGAAATGCCGGATCTCTGCCCACTCCTCGTCCGGGCCGTCCGGACCCCTCTGCTCTCCTGAACGTCGCATCGGTGACGGACCAGTGATTGCCGCCTCCACGGCAATAACCGGGCTGCCGACGTCCAAGGGGTGCTGGACGACCCACTCCAGGTAGGACTGGCGCCAGCTTGCAGGGCTCTGAGTGCGCGGTCCGAGTACGGCGTCGACAGCCTCCTGAATAGATGCCCGCGTCCATATGGAGGCTTTGATGCGGGGATCGAGGCACGACAATGGGTTCCCGTATAGCTGGTATGCTAGCCACGAAGGGTCCTCATCCTGGCGGGCGGCGATCCGCGCCCGGCGAACGGCTTGCCCGATGGGGAGACCGCGCTGCAGGGCCGGATAGAGGGCCGAGACGAAAAGTTTCCCCGCCGAGGCCCGTACGTCCCAGGCGGTGCCGAGAACTGCCCCGCATCCGGCGTTGATGAGCTCACCCGGCCACCCACCGAGGTACTGAAAAACCTGCCGCCCGCGAGCGCTGGAACAGGCGTGGAGGAACACCCAAGGGCCTGTACTTGCGAACCGGCGGTTTTCCGGCTTCGCAAGGTCCAGCGGCCGGAAAATCTCTCCGCCGATCGGCAACCCGCTCAGGCTGGAATTTTCCAGGTTGGCCATCCCGTGCCCAGTCCAGTGGAACAGCCCAAGACCCGGCCCGCCGAGCAGGTTCAGCAGGTCTTGCCAGGTCTCGACCAGCTGTGTCTCCGGAATTGCGAGGGCGTGCTCGGCCGGTGCGCTGATATCCCGCAGATCGTCGGCCCCGAGAACACACCCGACTGGTGAAGCTGGCAGCAGTTCAGCTATGCGAGAGGGCAGCATCCACCGGGCGATCGCGAACTGTTCGCACCAGAACGGCGCTTCGGCTTGTCCGGGCCCGGACGGCTTGATGAGCTCCCAGGGGATCAAGCTGGCGGGTTCATCGAGGGCCAGCAGCACCGACAGTTCCTGCTGGCCGTGCAGGTGCCGCCAGTAGTGCTCCTTCAGCTGCGGCGAGGTGAGAGACCGGAAAAGGTCAAGGCCGAGCCCGTCTAGGTGCGTCTTAACCGATTCGGTCTCCTCTGTCAGCTCGGGATCCACCCATGTGTTCAGGGCACTCATGCTCTCCTTTACCAGACGCTCAGCCCCGGCGACCTCAACGAATCCCAGGTCTAGACCCTGCGCGCCGAGCGTGACGGCACGGAAGCCGTAATGGACCTTATCTCGGCCCCGTGGCCTGGTCGTTATCTCAAGAATTAGGTCCGGCCAGCGGCGGAAGCTAAAGTTCTCGTCCAGTGCGCCGCTCATTCCATCGGCACGACGCCATGGACGACTCGCGCATCGGCCAGCGAGATAATGTCAAGCAGCGGCCGTCCTGTGCTGTCTTTCAAAGACCTGTTGATAGATGCCAGCCTCCGCCCCGCAGCTCGCGCCTCGTCAAAAGTGTGATCGGCCATCATGGTAGTTTCAAGGTAATCCCACTGGCCTCCCGGCTCGGGCTGCCAGGCCAGGAAGGCATGACCGGGCACGAGCGCGATCCCGGGGTTCAGCGACGCTGCCTCGGCCAGACTGGCGAACAACACCGTACCGTCGATGCAGTTTGCCGATCGTTCGGCCAAACTTTCACGCGGCAACCTCACCTTCTGCATAGCTTCGTCATGGGTCTGCCCGAAGCAGATCACTGAGTTGACGTAGGTGATCTCGCTCGCCTGGAGTGCCGCGTACATCGCCTCGATCTGCGAATCGACGAACCGGGCATCGCCCTGATATCCTGCGATGATCCTTTGAGGGTGGTGGTCCACGGCGTCCCGCAGGGCATGGAGCACGGCTTCCGCATGAGGCGTCACCCAAGCCGCCAGGTAGCAGGTCAAGTCAATCTGGGAGCCGGTGGTCGGATCGGTCACTTGTAGGCAGGCAGTGTTGCGTGCCAGCAGCCAGAGCCGGGCCGTGGCGTGGGTTTCCTGGTTGCCGTCCAGATCGTCGACGCAGACGTGCAGCGTTGCCCGCGCGAGTTCGGTGACCTGCCGTAGCCGGTCAGGAAAGAATGTCGGGAGCTGATGGACCGCAGCAGTCATTCTCCGAGGTACCTCGACCGTGGTGACCGCGCTCGCGGAATAACCTTCGACCGAGCAGGTGACCCGCATCCGGCGCGTCCTCGTCGACGTGTTCCGCACCTGCGTCGTCGTCAACGGCTGACCATTTGGATCAAGGAGGTGTACGACACTAGTGGGAACGCGCTCCATGCGCAACTGGACATCGGCCTGCAGGCCCGTCGTGTCACGGCCCAGCGTGCTGTCCCTGGCAGCGGCTGGGCCCGCGGACAGGATTAGTCCGGCGGACGATTCGCGGGCCATTCGGCCCTGCTCGGCCAGCGCGTCTCTCAGCGCGGACTCGCTTGCGGCTAGTTCAGCCCACAAGGAATCGGCCACGCCTCCAATATCAGTACCGTAGATCCGGCGCCGCAGAGCGTCGGCCAACTCCGCGCGCTGCCGCACCGCACGGGCTAGGGACGCGTATTCCGCCACTTTGGTGCCGTCGGAAACGCCACTTTGCCTAGTCATCGTTGCTCGCAACGGCGGCGACCGGATGACAGCGCGACTCCGACCGAGCCACACTAAGACTACTGATCGACAGCGAGGAGATCTCTGCACTGTGGGTACACAGTCTACGGGACCACGCTGCACCGGTCCACTGACGTTGCCGCATCGATCGCCCAACCAGGGCCGCCACGTACCCATGATGGCTGAGGGGCATACTAGCATGCTACCAGCCCGGATCAGACCCTGTGTCGATCATGCCCAGCATGAAACCACGGATCTGACTCTATGTTTCGATTGTGGCAGGAAATCGCAGCACCATAATTCGTGTGCGGGTACCGCATCCTGGTTCCAGAAAGCGCCAATACGGCCTAGTGTCGCGTAATAGAATTACCCTTCTAGGGTTACATGATCGATAAAGTCGTGACCAGCATAGATGACTTAGAGTGACAAAAGATGTCAACATTACGCGCCACTAGCGCTGGAGCTCGGACAATGATCGAACTGAGGCTAAGTGACTTCACGATCTTCGTGCCCGTGAGTGGCACGGGCACTGTGCTCGCCTTGAATACCTGTTATGGCACCGCTGCCGAGTTGCCCGGAGCGCTGGCCAGGCAAGTCGCGGACGGTGACCTGGCCGACCTCTCCCTGGACCTGCTGCAGTCGCTGATTGAGCTCTCGATCGCGACCATCAGGTCGACGGAGGAAGAGCAACGGGCCTTCACGCGAGAGCTGCTTCGCCGCGGCCAAGTCGCGCGGGATTCTCCGCCTCGCGTATATCTGATGCCCAGTTACGACTGCAATCTCAAGTGCGTCTACTGCTTCCAGCATAAGGTGCGCCGAACTACGCCTTCTGTCACTATGTCCGAGGTCGTCGCGCTGGCGGCGCTCCGGCACGTGGAGACAATATTCGCTGGCGAGAGCTGGCGCAGCGTGACGCTCTATGGCGGTGAGCCGCTCAGCCCTGACAACCAGGCCATCATCGAATTCCTGTGCGGCTCGGCACGGCAGCGCGGTATCCGGCTGATGGCAGCGACTCATGCCTGGAATCTTAATCAATACGAACATCTGCTTGGTCCACAGGGAATCGAGGCACTCCACGTGACCGTCGACGGACCCGCAAGCACGCATGACCAGCTCCGCATCGGGCCAAGAGGCGCCCGGACATTCAATACCATCATGGAACATATTCACCTGGCGCTCGACCGTGGAGCCCGTGTCCGCATGCGAGTCAATGTCAATGAGAAGGTTCTGGAGCAGCTCGGCGTGCTGCGAGACAACTTGGATGCGAGTGGCCTGCTCGCCAACCCTCTTTTCGGCGTGTACCTGGCGCCGATGTTTGACACCAAAGCCCACCGTGAGAAGGGAGTCACAGCGCTGTCCAAGTCACTCGTCAGCGAGGCTGTCCTGGCGGCGCGTCTTGGGAGCAGCACCGAGTTGGCGACCGCGTTTTGCGGCTATCCCCCGATATACGATAAGATAGCCGCGATGATCGCCGGGCGACGGCCATTCCCACACCTTGGGCATTGTTGTTATGGAACTCGGACCATCGTCCTCGACCCGCGAGGCGACATGTATCCATGCGTGTTCCTTGCGGGAGAGACCGAGTTCGCTTATGGCAGCTACCTGCGTGAGACGTCGGCGCAGGACCGCTCCCGCGCATGGATCGATGAGGGGACGCAGCGCTGCCGGGTAACGACCTGCAAGTATGCCCTGTATTGCGGCGCTGGCTCTCCGTACGACTCCTTCGCGCGCTGTGGTAGCACGCGTCCGCCCTCGTGCAACTGCCGCGATTTCGAACAGACTCTGGCGGGTTACGCGGCGGCCGCCTACCGAAGGCGTGTCGCCCGGGATTCTAGGTCGATGTGACGGCGCAGGATGAGGCGGACGATAAGGCGATGGACGGCCTGCCAGACGGCCAAGACGACGCCGTCACGCCCCGCAGGCTCGGTGTGGGGATCGGCTGGCGGTCGCAGATCGCCTTGGTGGTGTCGCGACTGCCGGACGTCGAGTGGGTCGAGGTCGTCGCGGAGAACGTGGTCCCGGAAGACATCCCAGTTTCTCTCGCGGCGCTGCACCAGTGTGGGCTGCCGGTTATCCCGCACGGCATTTCCCTCTCTCTGGGCGGCACTGAGCCGCTGGACGACGAGCGACTGACCCGGCTTGCCCGGCTCGCCGAGCGTTTCGGCTCGCCGCTGGTGAGCGAGCACGTAGCGTTCTGTCGGGCGGGCGGCCTGGAAGCCCGACAGCTGCTGCCGGTACCGCGTACGTACGCGGCGCTCGACGTTCTCACCGAGAACATCAAGATCGCGCAGGCGGCCCTTCCCGTCCCGCTCGCCGTGGAGAACATCGCCGCCCTGGTGAGTTGGCCAGAAGACCAGCTCACCGAGGCCCAGTTCCTCACCGAGCTTGTCGAGCGAACAGGTGTCCTGCTCTTGATCGACGTCGCCAACCTCTATACGGCGCACGTCAACTTCGGCCAAGACCCGATTGTGACCCTCGACGACCTTCCCCTGGACCAAGTCGGCTACGTCCACGTCGCCGGCGGGATCCTCAGCCAGGGAATCTGGTACGACACCCACGCCCACCCAGTCAGCGAGGAGATCTTCGATATCCTCGTGGCCCTCGCCGAGCGCGCTCCGCTGCCAGGCGTCATGCTGGAACGCGACGACGCTTACCCATTCGACGCCGAACTGGCGACCGAGATCGCCGCCATCCGGAAGGTGCTCCGCGATGTCCACGCGCATTGACCGGGACTGTCAACTTTCCGGCTCTGCCAAGATTCCGGTTTGCGCCGTGAGGCGCTGTGTTTCGAGTGGAGGTGGAAGACCTTCGCCTTCGGCCTGTCGCAGCAGGTCGGGGTAGCTGAGGGCAGCCTGATCCGGGTGGTGCCGGGGAGGGTGGGAGCAGCCCTGACAAAGCCGGGACGTGTCAGCACCGCCAGATGGTGCGGGTCCGGCGAGCGAGACGGAGAGGAGTACGCGAGGAACCGGCGTTTACGTCCTTCAACCTTGGCACCGACTCCAACCTGGTGGATATGGGCCGGGCGCAGTGCGTCCCTCTGCTTACCGTTGTGGAGGGAACTCCAGTGAGGTTTACCAAAGCCAACCTGGAGGCCATGGGGAAGGTCTGCGGCGTACCCATGGCGAGGCTGCTGGGACACAGCCGGGCTCCTACTCCGACAAACGAAGCACAGTGAACGCGGGAACCACCTCGCGCGGGTTCCCGGGTGGCCGACAGCCAATCGGCCGCATCGGGATAGGCGCACCGACCGCCGAAGTGTGCGCCTGTGGGGTGTCAGAACTCGTCCACCGGTGTTGACCTGGGGTTTTAGGCGGCTCGTTCGTATTCGTTGATCAGGCCGCCGAGGACGGGCTTGCGTTTGGTCTGTTCCTGGGTCAGGTCCGCGACGGGGTGGTCGGGCCGTGGTGGTTGAAGGTCGCGGCCGCGCTGGGGGCGTCGTCCGTTGTCGTGGGCGGCGTACTCAACCAGAACGGTGCGCAGGTGCCGTTCGCCGAAGATCAGCATGCGGTCGGTGACCTCGGCCCGAACCGTGCGGATGAA
>NZ_CAKJTM010000135.1:9477-10005 GCF_917627345.1 Protofrankia sp. CiP3
CCGTTCCGCGTAGGCGTTCGCCCGTGGAGTCCGGGGTGGGATCGTGACGGTGGTGATGCCGACGTCGGCGAGGACCGCGTCGAAGGAGGCGGTGCACTGACCGGCCCGGTCACGGACCAGGAACCGGACGTCGGCCGCCCGGTCACCGAGATCCATGAGGAGGTTCCGGGCTTGGTGGGTGGTCCACAGTCCATCGGGGTGGGCGGTGACCCCGAGGATGTGGACGGTGCGGGAGCCGACCTCGATGACGAAGAAGCAGGACAGACGCCGCAGTGTCACGGCGCAGTCCACGTGGAAGACGTCGACGGCCAGCATGGTCGAGGCCTGGGTGAGCAGGAGCTGTCGCCATGTCGTGTCGGTCTGCCGTTGCGGAGCCGGTGGCAGCCTGAGGGTCTTCAGGATCCGGCGGATCGTGGAGGCGCTCACCTGGTGACCGGGCTTGAGGAGCTCGCCCTGGATCCGCTGGTAGCCCCACGTCGTGTTCTCGGTCGCCGGCCGCTCGACGAGGGCCACGATCGCCATGGCGAG
>NZ_CAKJTM010000135.1:10199-10954 GCF_917627345.1 Protofrankia sp. CiP3
CCTGGGGCAGGAGCCGGATCAGTGCGGCGAACACCGCCCGGTCCGCCCAGTCCCACCGCGGCTTCGGCTGGGCACGGCGCAGCACCGCGACCTCATGTCGCAACAGCAGCAACTCGATGTCCTTCGATGCCGACGAGCGGCCGAGGAGAACCACCCAGCCACAGACCCGCACGAAGATCAGGTACGGCAGGCGTACGGACATAGCTGACCATCATGCCGGCAGCCCACTCCACCGCGTCAGCCCAGGTCACAGGCCCAAGCCGACTTCTGGCACCCCCAATGCGCCATGAGCGCGGAGAGTGAGGTCGACAGGTAGGGGATCTCGCTTGATGCGGTGCTGCGTGGAAGATGAAGGATTTGTGGCCCTTCGGCGTCGCCCTGCGGGGGGAGGCGTCAAACCACCTCATGCTGCGTTGGCTGAAGACCGTCGTGGTGAGCGATGAGGAAAAGGCGCACAAGATGCGTCAGGTAGGGACCGGGAAGGCGAGCGAGAGCGAACCGCTGAGGAAGTGTCGAAACCAGATCAGACGGCATCGAAACTGGGGCGCTTGGGGTTGCTTCAGGATGAGCCTGGCGGGAGCCCGTGTACTGGCCAGGTGGTGCCCGGCATGGAGGCGGCGCGAGCCTGGTCTGCGGCTTTCACGTGGAACATGGGAAGGCGGATGCCGACACTGCGCGCCCGCCCTGCGGGGCGGACGGGCGAGAGGGAGCGCGCCAAGCGGCAGGAACCGTAAGAATCCGTAATGAAATAACTT
>NZ_CAKJTM010000136.1:0-765 GCF_917627345.1 Protofrankia sp. CiP3
AAGGTCAGAGCCCCGCAGCCGATCACACGGCGCGGGGCTCTGGGCTTTTTGATCTCCAGTACTGCAGTTTGTACTGCAATTGGAAACGATCAGTCCTCGGACGTCCCGGCGTCACCCGCATCATCGTCACGTTCCGTAGCATCCGGTCGGGTCGGTGGAGCCAGCCGGCCGAGGATGCCATCCATGCTCACCGCCGTCCCGCGCCGGACGTCTTCCAGCACATCAATGTCAAGGCGCGGCGCGTGCCCGTGCCGCGCGACGGCTGCGCGTGGCGCTGGCGCGCCATGCTCGCCGGGCGCGTCGCATCCCCAGCGCCGCTCAACATCCTGGGTCCGCCGCCTGATGTCCTGCCGCGCATGGGAAGATCATGCTGCCGTGCCGCTTCCGTTCCTCGGCGCTGACGCGCCTGCGGTACGGATCGGCTTGCCAACGAAAATCTGTGGTCGCCGTCCACGAGCAGTCGCATCTGTCGGACGGCGCTCCGGACGGCCGGTGCCAGCGTGCGGCGTCTTACACGGTCGGATCTCGAGGCATTGCGGGGGCGGAAGCGGGAACATGCCGTTAACGGTCAGTCGTCGGTTCGACCGCTGTGGACGGCCGAATCGGCGGACGGGACCGGTGGTCGAACGAGGCACGTTCGAGGTTCGCCCGAAGTGTCGCTAGGAAAGGATGCCCCTCGTCCAGCACCCGCTCACTGTCGGCCAGCGTCTGCTCGAACAAGCCGATCGCCTGCTCCACCCGCCCCGCCGTCTCGTAGGCGTAGGC
>NZ_CAKJTM010000136.1:1298-9507 GCF_917627345.1 Protofrankia sp. CiP3
GAGGTTGTACCGGGAGGCCAGGGTGTCCGGATGGTCCGGGCCGAGCACCCGCCGCCGGTCGGTCAGGGTCTGCTCGAACAGCGTGATCGCCTCACCGACCCGCCCCGCCGTCTGGTAGGCGCCGGCGAGGTTGTGCCGGGAGGCCAGGGTGTCCGGATGGTCCGGGCCGAGCACCCGCCGCCGGTCGGTCAGGGTCTGCTCGAACAGCGTGATCGCCTCACCGACCCGCCCCGCCGCCGCGTAGGCGCCGGCGAGGTTATTCCGGGAGGCCAGGGTGTCCGGATGGTCCGGGCCGAAGATGGCCTGGTAGAGGGCTTGCGCGCGATGTAGGTACGGCAGGGCTGCGGCCAGCTGGCCATGGTGGTCGAGGAAGACACCGGCCCGGTCGAACAGCCACGCTCGGTCCTGGTCGGCCGGGGCTTCATCAGCGAGCACGGCGGCGACGTGCGGCAGCAAGGACCGCCACGGCCGCCACGACGCCGGTACTCCGACGATGTCAGCGGGCAATCCCCGCCGCAACAGCCGGACCACCGTCCGCTCGGCCCGTTCCGTGCTCGGCATCGCCGCACGGGTCGTCGCCGCGACCAGCCGGTGGATACTGACCGTGTCATCCTCCCGGTGGGCCAGGTTAAACCCGACCAGCGCGCCGACGGTCTCCGCCCACTCCAGCGGACTTGCCGCAGCATCTCGCAATGGCCCGCTCTCTAGCACGTCTACTCCGGCCGTGACAAGGTCTAACGGGATTGGTGCGTCCGCGCAGACTGCCAACAGCTCCAGCAAAGCGACCGCTGCCGGTCGCTCGGCCCGTAGCCGGGCCATCGACAGCTCCCACACGGTGGCCACCGTCGCCGTCGGCCGGTCCGCCACTCTGCCGCGGCCGAGCATGTCTGCGAGCCGGTCGGCCAACAGCGCCGCGTAGTCGGCCGGCGGCATGTGGGTGGTCTCCAGGTAGCCGGCGGCCTGTTCGACGGCCAACGGCAGATCCCCCAGCAGATCGGCGATCCGGTCCGCCACCGACGTGTCCATGGTCGGGAACCGGTCCCCCAGCAACGCCACCGACTCGGCCCGGAGAAACGTCGACACCTCCACCGTGGCGCCGAGCCCCCCCCAGCCGGCCCGCCGCGAGGTCACCAACAGCCGGCCGGCCCCCCCGGTCGGACGGAACCCGGCCACCACTGCCGGGTCTTCCGCATTGTCGAAAATCAGCAGCCAGCGCGGATGCGCCACGGTCAGCGCCGCCAGCACCTCGGCCGGCTCGACATCGCCCGGCAGCCCCAACGCCGGTGCCATCCTGGTCACATACTGGCCGATCAGCTCCGGCTGCTCCGCCGGCACCCACCACACCGCATCAAACTCGGCCGCATGCCGGTGGGCATATTCGAGTGCCACCGCAGTCTTGCCAATCCCACCCATCCCCTGGACCGCGACAACCGCCACCGCACCCAACGCCGACAGCTCGTGGTGCAAGGCGTCGAGCAGATCTGCCCGGCCGACGAAATGCGCCGACCGCGGCGGCACATTCCACACCGCCGGAAGATCCCCGGGGAACCGCGCCCGCGCCGGCACGGCCCGCATTCCCAGCGGGAACGACGTTTTGGTCGCTGGTTTCGGCCGCCCCCCACGCACCGCCAGCCGCGCCACCTCCACCAGCCGCGTCCGCGCCTGCGCCTCACTCAGCCCGAACACATCCACCGACACGACTTGGCCCAGAAACCCAGGCCGGTCACAGTCCGCCACGCGCACCAGCAGCAGCTTCCGTTCCCCGCCGGTCGGGTCGGCAGCCCACGCCGCCTGCCACTCCGCCGCCCCATACACCGAACGGGCGTAGTCCTCGGACAGCACCGCGATCGTCCTCGCCGCGCGGCGTACCCCCTCGTGCATCCCGGCCGCCCAGTTCGACCCCGGCACGAAGTCCCACGCCTGCACCAGCACCCGGAACGCCGCCTCTTCCAACGACCAGGCGATCCACTCCGCCCACGCCCGATCCACCGCCGTGTAGGACACGAAGAAATCCCAGCCCCCCCCGCCGCCGTCCATGGGGTCTGTGAGGGTGAGGGCTGCATCGGGTTGGAGGCGATCGAGCGCGGGTAGCTGTCGACCGGCTACGAACACTCGCACGCCAGCGGTATGAGCGAGGATTTCGATCTGCTGAACTATGGCGGCGGGTTCGAGGGCTTCATCCAGGTGATCGAGAACTATGATTGTTGGCCGGCTCAACCGTGCGACGGCCTCTTCGACGAGTTGGGAGAGTGTGCGGTTCGGCCATCGGTCGCTGTGTAGCCAGCTGCGCAGTGCTCGGTCGATCTCCTCCGCACCCTGTCCTGAAAGGTCGAGTGCGAAGTCGACGGTGATGGGGTTGTTGTCGAGCGCCGCCCAGTTGATGGGGATCGACCTGCTGCGGAGCTCCTCATACCAGGTTGGGGCACCGAGAGCCACCAAGGCGGCGAGTGCGGTGGACTTGCCCGTCCCAGGGGCGCCACGGACAAGGAAAAGGCCGCCGGTGGAGCTTCGTAGCCATCGGAGCATCTCCTCGGGTGGCTGTGGATCGTTGAATCCCGGCATCGACAGTAGGCGGTCGAGGAAGGTGCGGTCGAGGTGGGGGACGGGGACGGCATCTGCAGCAAGTCGCTCGCCGTTCGTGGATGGCAAGCCTAGTTTGGGAGCCAGGTGTAGTAGAAGTTCGGCGAATGGCTGCTGCTCCGCGTCCAGCCGGGCGCGTCCGGACGGGTCGGCGAAGAGTGCTTGCACACGGCCGGTCCCCGTGTGCTCGGCGAGATAGGCACTGACGGCGTTGAAAGCGTCCCATTCCTGGAAGACGGTGCCGCCACGCCGCAACAGGCCTGCTGTGCCCTCGAAGAACTGGTAGCGGGGCGCCGGCGCCGGGCCCTGGGGCGGAATCTGTTCAAGGAGGCCGCCGACGAGAACCTCAGCGAGTTCGGTGACACTGGTGTCGGGCATGAGACGGTCTTGGAGTATGCGCATCAGCGGCAAGGACAGTACCGGTGCCCCGGCCAGCACCTGGGCAAGCTTCTCTGCGCCCCGTGAGGCCCGTGCGCGGAAGGCACGTACCCGATCCTCGGCGGTGAGGCTGGTGTTGGCCACGGCTGGCGGCGGTCTTGTCGGGACATCGGCGATCACGGCGTCCACCCATTCGGTACCTACAGCGATAGCCTGCGCCCAGGTGGCCACGGACTGCGGGTCGAGAGCGATCACGGGAATTGCCACGCCGGGCCGTCCGGCCTGCGGCCTGTCAGACCACCAGGCGTGGTCGATATCGAGGCAACTGTTGGGGCAGGCCGGCCGTCGCGCCCTTACCGATGTATGGAGATCGCCGAGTGCTGTCGCGGGCCAGTAGTGGTTCGGCAGCACCTGCAGCAGCATCGTCGGCATCGCCGTGCCCCACTGGGTAAGCGCATGCCAGGGGGACGGACTGAACCAATGCTCCCCGACCGCGTCGGTGGCGACGAGTATGACGCGCCGGCCCGAGGGGTCGACGAGTCGGTCGGGGGAGTGGGTGGATCCGGTGGAGTCTCGCACCAGCGCTGCGCCCGGGTCGACGTTGTCGTCGGCGACAAATTCCCACCGGGTGACCGAGCGGAAGGCTCCCACCTGGGTTAGGAGCCGTTCGAGCTCGTCGAAGACCTCCTGCCACACAACCATGGACGGCGCGGAGTCGACCACGAGGGCGATGTCGAGCCAGCGGTCCAGCTCGGGTGTGAACGCGAGTACCAAGCGGTGGGCGTCGGCGGTTGCTTCGACCGTGGCATCAAGGTCGAGGACACGGCGTATGCCAGGGCCGCGCACCCGCTTGAAGGGGCGGAAAGCTCGAGTGAGCTCCAAGGGGCGGCCCAGAGGAGCCGGCGGGCGAAGCCCGACCACGCCGGCTGCGACGGCCGGCCCACCGACCTCGGTGCCCGGCTGGTGCAGGCCCAGCACCGGGTCCGATTCGCCGGCTGATAGAGGGGGCACGGGTGACGTCGCCTGACCGGTCGGCTGCCGGCTTCCGGTGACGGCGGCGGGTATGTCGCTGCTAACCTGACCATCCCCGGTGAGAGCTGGCTTGTCCGGAGCGGACTTCTGCGCCGCTACCAGCCACAGAAGATCGGCAATGTCCTCCGCGGTGAAGGCGGCACCGGCGGCGGCAATGGCACGGGCCACAATTGTGATCATCGTCATGTCAGCTCGGCGAGGATGAGCGCCTCGAGGTTTGCCCTGCTTGCCGTGCCGGCCCCAGCGTCACCGGTGACCAGATGGATTAGGTTCAGGAGCTGGTCGAGGGCAAGGCTGTGGCCCTCGCGGAGCTTTCTGCCGAAATCCTCGATGGCGGCCCGTTCCCGGTCCGCCACAGCGTCACCCAAGTGGCAGGCGACTATCCGCGCGAGCAGGTCCGGGTCGGGGGTCGGCATTTCGAAGCGGATGCAGCGGCGCAGAAAGGGGGGCGGGAACGCCCGCTCGCCATTGCTTGTAAAAACGATCACCGGGATGTGCGTTGCCCGCACGACGCCATTCGTCACGGTGTACATGGCGCGGTCGGCGCCCCGCACCGTGTAGGTGACATCATCGCGGCTGGCTGTGGTGGACCGGGCATCGCGGACGAGCGGAGGAATGTCGAACTCGCCGAGCTCTAGGACATTGAGCAGGTCGCCAGGCAGGTCGAGGTCACTCTTGTCGATCTCGTCGACGAGCAGGGCGCGCGGGTGTGTATTGGACGCCAACGCGGTCCCCAGGGGCCCCAGGGTGACGTAGTCGTCGACGCCGAAATCGGCCGGCCCGGGCGTCCCCCGCGTGGTCTGAGCTTTGGCAACCTGCGTGGCATGCAGGCGGCCCAGGGCGTCGTACTGGTAGAGGGCGTCACCGAGCGTGCTCTTGGAGGTGACGTGCCAGCGCAGCACCTCGCCGAGCTCAAGCTCGTCGGCGATCAGGTCGACCAGAGTGGACTTGCCGGAACCAGGGAGGCCGGTCAGCAGCAGGGGACGGCGCAGGTGCAATGCGGCATTCACCGCCTCGACCAGGCCGGGTGTTGCCTCGAAGCGGGTCGGCTCCCCGCGCTGGCCCAGCCGTGTGCGCCACGGTGGCGGCGGAGGGACGACCGCCCACGCCGGTGAGGGGTGTCGCGGTTCGCCCCGACCGGTGAAGATTTCCCACGGCATCGGCCACCTTCTCTCGTCAGGCTACGGGCCCCTGAGGGACGACTCGCGGCAACGCGAACTTCTCCCTCCCGCCAGGGTCATCCCAAATGATCGTGAAGTGTTTGATGTCGAGATCTTGGAGCCTGTCTGGGAGCACGGCACGGCGGGCGGGCGCCGGTACGTCTGTAGCGGCTGCGGTGGTTTTTTCGACGGCCGTGGCGTCGGTGCCATTGGGGAACCAGACCACGAAAGCGCAGCCTTCCCGCAGCATGATGCGCAGCGTGTCTACCGAGGCCTTGCCGTCCCTGCCGGCCACCAGGTAAGGCTGCCGCATGCACCCGCGGAGCCACTGCTCGAGGTTCTGCCGGCCTGCCATCGCCGGGACCACAGCCGGGTCGGCGGTCCAATCCGCTCCGCGGGCGCGCTGTTCCAGCAAGACACGCAGCCGCTGATCGCGCAGGCGTTTCGACCAACGTAGACGGGGTCGGCACCGGGCACTTAACGCCTCGTACTCGCCGTCGAGTTCGACGAGGGGCCAATGCTCGATCCCCCGGTCGAGCAGGCCGCGAGGAGCCGACAAATCCACCAAGACGTTACCATGTAGCAACGCAACCCGGCCAAAGAGGCGACGCAACGCGTCCTGCAAACCTTGTTTCGACGGCGTGCACACTTCCTCGTCTCTGAATGTGTCATCCTCCGTGTGTGCAATCACAGATATTCGTCGCGGCCACAGCGACCCTCGTGGCGGTTCGTCTCCGAGGTCGACCAACAGCCACGCCTGTTTAGCGCGCTTGTCGATGTGATCTTGGGCGTCCGCCAATTGGTGGCCAATTGACTGCAGCCATTCCGATAGTACCGCACTATCGACCGACGCTCGCCGATCGTAGGCGATTCCCAGGACGAAGCGGGCGAGCGCATTGAGGGACACTGTCCCAGGACGGCGTCGTTCGGCGATCGCTGCTGCGGCAGCCTCCACCAGCAGAGCGTCACTCGACCCGCCGTCCGGCCACATGCCGACCTCGCCCCGGTAGATCTGCTGCAGGCGGCCGAGGGTCACCCGGTCTGCTTCTAGGGCCGTGAGCACCGGCTTGGCACCGATGGCATCGCACAGCGCGGCGGCCACGTCGAGAGCCTGTAACATCTGGGCGTCCACCACAGCCCCATGCAATCGATGGTACTCGAGCGCTCCCAACAGGTCAGCTAGCCCAGCACGGTCCCAACACACCGGCAGGGATGACAATGCACCCCTGGCGACCATGCCGCCCAACAGGTCGCCGTACCGGCTGCGTACCTCGGGCACGAACTCGGGAGAGCCAGGCTGAACCAGCCTGGCTGAGGTGGTCCCCATCACCGGATGTCGGCCGGGCAACCGGGCACGGTGCGTCGCAGCGGCGGAGGCGGTGTATTCGTCGGCCACGACCCTGTCGAGTTCCAAGTCCGCCGACGCCGGAGGCTGACCCCTTCGAGACTCCTGTGGGTTGTGGATTCCTAGGTGACGCAACTTCATGACGACCAGATTGGCGAAGGTGCTCGGGTCTTGCTCGCCCACCATGACGGATTTGACGGAGGATAGCAGCCCGTCAATCGGAGTCTCATCCAACCTGGCCGGAAGCAGATAGTCGGTCCGATCTTTCTTCGCCCGCTCCAGTGCCGCGCGGCACTGTAACCGGGCCTCGTCGTCGCCGACATAGTGCTTGGAAATGAATACGACGACCAGCGAAAAACGGTCGCGATAGTACTCGACTAACGTCTCCGTCGTGTGTTTACCCCAAAGTTCGACAACAGATTCCAGGTCACCGTCGTAGAAGCGAAAAATCCCCCTCGTACGCAGCTCGGCCGCGACGCGGGCGACGTAGGGGCGATCGGGCTCGGCGAACGAGAAGCCGACCGGATACCGGTTCGGGTTAACCTGCGCCGGGTCGGTGGCCTCCGTCGTCACGTCGAGTCCTCAGCTCTGCCCGGAAACGGCACATCGATCAGCGGTCGGGATGTACCAAAACGGACCGCGTTCGCCAGGTCGACCAGCCGACGCGACGCGGTCGCCGCATCCACACCGAACAGGTCACACGACTTGATCCGGCCAGCGAAGCCGGGAAGTTCGCATTCTTCGATTCGTGCCACCGCAATCGGCCGCCCGCGACCGTCGCCGTGATCGGCAGCGGAAAAGATGCCGTCGTCCGTTTTCCATCCTGGCGTCATGGCGGAAAAGGCCCGCGAGGCAACGATGAGATTCGCCACCGTTACCGGTGCCCGCTCCGCACAGCGTCCACTTTCCGCAGCACCGGCTGCCTCCCACACCCATTCGTCAACAACAAAACGATGTCGTCGAAGCTGTTCGGCAATCCAGACCGCCCACTGCCCGTCCGGGCTCAGATACAGCACCCGGATGTCCGACGCTCGCGCCGCCGGCCCTGAAGGTCGGGTCGCCATATCCAGGCTGACCCACTTCGCTCGTAGCAACTCGGCAAACTGAGCCGGCGCGTACTTGGTCACGTCGAGAGAAACGAGGCTCGACGGGATACCCGGCAACACGGTTACGTCAAATCGGGCCGGCAGAATATATTCCCGACGCTCTCGTACCGCCCGTTCCAGCGCAGCCCGGCGTTCCAAGATCGTCCAGTCACGTCGAGCATATTCCGCCGATATGAACATCACCACCACACCTGCCTGCTCGCTGTACACAGCGGGAAGGACCTCGGTCAAGTAGTTACCGAACAGCGCGACCTGCTCGTCGGTGTCATAGAACACCCGCAGCCCAAACGCCTTGAGCTCCTCGGCGACCTGGTGAACGTACGCACGCTCAGAGCCCGCGAACGACAACGCGACGTCGTACTTCCAGGCCCGCTCCCCCATACCGCCAATGATGCCACACCGCGGGCACGAGCTGTCACGGAGGGCGCCGCACAGCAGCAGTCGCGCGATTCGAACCCGGCATCCATACCCCAGCGACCTTCTGTCCTCCATCCACCTTGGCAGACACAAAGACAATGGTGCCCTCTGCCGGTCGTTGCCCAGAGTAGCAGGACCTAGATCGTTCTGAGCATGAACCGGCTCTTCGAAACGTCCTGTCATCGGGGGAC
>NZ_CAKJTM010000136.1:9816-11158 GCF_917627345.1 Protofrankia sp. CiP3
ACTGACGCCCACAGTGCTTGTGCTTCAGGGATTTTTGGATTGTCAGGGGTACCCGACCGTGGCCGAATGTGTAGTTGGATCAACCCGGAGTGCTACCTTCGCGCAGCCCTGGTGGAGGGGTAGGTCTTGGTGGTGTACCAGGGTGCATGTCGTTGGCGGTCGGTGACGTCGGCGGGGTGGTGGCCGGCGGTGGCATACCAGCAGATGGTGAGGGTCTGGCAGGTCAGGCCGAACGGGACGGTGCGTTCGACGGCGAGTTTGAGCCGGTTGCGGGCCTGGCCGACGCCGAAGATCTGTTTGGCGTCGGCGATCATGACTTCCACCGACCAGCGGGCGGCGTAGCGTTCGACGACCTGGCCGGGTGTGGCGGCGGGGTCGGTGGTGACCAGGGCGAGGTCGTAGGTGCATGCCCGGGCGGGCTGGTCGCGGACCAGGACGACGGTGACCGGGCGGGTGCCGAACACGCCGTACCAGAGGCAACGGATGGTCGCGACGTGCACGGTGGCGTGCTCGCCGTAGCGGAGTATGTCGACGGGGGTGAAGGTCGCGGTGGCGGCGAGCTGGGCCAGGGAGCCGAGCCGGTCGCCTTTGAGGCGGGGCCGGCCTCGTTTCCCGGTGCGTGGCGGGGCGAGGTCGAACAGGGCGGCGTCCTTGCGGAGCCTGGTCGTCCAGGTGACCGAGGCGGGCAGGGCGCGTAGGTCGTCGCCGGCGTAGGCGTAGGCGGCGTCGGCGACGACGTGGACGGTCCGGCCGGGCAGGGCGGCGGCGAGCCGGGTGACGGCCTGGGTGGCGAGGCGGAGCCGGGAGGCGGAGGTGGTGTCCTTGCGGACGAGGCGGGCCAGCACCGGCAGGCACACCGGCCGGTTGAGCATGGGCAGGGTCACCACGACGCCGACGACAACCCAGTTGTTGCCGTACCCGACCTGGTGGGAGCCTTTCGCGGAACCGTCGTGGAACCAGCCGGCCGCCCACACCTTCTTCCCCGACCGGTGGAACAGGGTGTCGTCGACGGCGACGAGCACCGGGGCGTCGTCGACGACCAGCAGGCCCACGACGAGGCGGGCCAGTGCCAGGCCGACCTGGTCCGGGCACCAGCGGGCGGCCGAGAAGAACCGGTGCGCCCGGTGGTGCGACCACACCTGGGACAGCCCGGCGCCACGAGCATCCCGCAGACTGTGCGCCGGCCGGTCACCGCGAGCGTCCCGGCGACCAGGGCACGGAACACCTGGAACGTCGGCGCGGTGAAACACGGCCGGAAACCGGCCAGGAGGACCACGAAAGAAGACGGTAAGGTGAAGTCCGGGAGCATCGGCGTCCACTCTTTCGAGGGTCGCGGTAGGGA
>NZ_CAKJTM010000137.1:0-10120 GCF_917627345.1 Protofrankia sp. CiP3
ACCTGTCCAACCTCGGTGCCGCCCTGCGCATCCGGTTCGAGCGGACCGGCGCCCAGGCCGACCTCGACGACGCCGTCGATGCCGTCGACGCCTGTCGGGCCGCCGTGGCTGCCACCCCCACCGACCACCCCAACCGCGCCATGTACCTGTTCAACCTCGGCAATGCCCTGCAGACCCGGTTCGAGCGGACCGGCGAGTTGGCCGACCTCGACGACGCCGTCGATGCCGGGCGGGCCGCCGTGGCCGCCACCGCCTCCGACCACCCCGACCGCGCCGGACGCCTGTCCAACCTCGGCCTCGCCCTGCGCACCCGATTCGGGCGGACCGGCGCCCAAGCCGACCTCGACGACGCCGTCGACGCCGGCCGGGCCGCCGTGGACGTCGAGGTGGCGCCGCCGCGAGTACGGGCGACAGCGGCCCGCGGCTGGGGACGCGCCGCCGGCACCGGAGGCCGATGGGCAGAGGCGGCGGCGGGGTTCGACGCCGCGGTCGACCTGCTGGCACGGGTCGCGCCGCGTAGCCTCGTGCGCGCCGACCAGGAGCACCTACTCGCCGAGACGGCCGGGCTGGCCGCGGACGCGGCGGCCTGCTGCGTGCGCGCCGGCCTGACCGAGCGGGCCGTGGAGCTGTTCGAGCAGGGCCGGGGCGTGCTGCTCGGGCAGGCGCTGGACACCCGCACCGACCTGACCGCGCTCGCCGAAGGCCACCCGGAGGCGGCTAGGCGCTTCACCGACCTGTGTGAGGACCTCGACCGAGTCCACGAGCCCATCGTGCCCGGGACGCCACCGCGGGTGGCCTCCGGAGCCACCGCCGCTGCGGCGCGGGCGCGGCGGGAGGCTGCGGTCGCGGAGTTCGACCGGCTGATCGCTGGGATCCGCGAGCTGGGCGGCTTCGAGGACTTCCTGCTGCCCCCGCCGGTGGCGCAGCTGCGGGCGGCGGCCACCGGCGGCCCGGTCGTAGTCGTCGCGGTCTCCTCCTTCGGTTCCCACGCCCTGGTACTGACCAGCGCGGGTGTCGATCCGGTGCCGCTGCCCGGCCTGACGCCGGAAGTCGTCTACGAGCGGGTGGTCGGCTTCCTTGACGCCCGCGCCGCCATCGGTTCGCCCGCCACCGGGGCGGACGCCGAGCGGCGGCTCGACGAAGTCCTCGGCTGGCTGTGGGACACCCTGGCCCACCCTGTGCTCGACCGGCTGGGCATCCACGGCCCGCCCGAAGAAGGGGAACCGTGGCCGCGGATGTGGTGGTGCATCTCGGGGCTGCTGTCATTCCTCCCGGTGCACGCCGCCGGCCACCACGACACCCGGCACTACCCGGCCACGGTGATCGACCGGGTGGTCTCTTCCTACACCCCGACGATCCGCGCGCTGACCCACGCCCGCCACCCACTCTTGGACGACAAGAGCGGTAACACGGCCGGTGCCAGGGGCCGGGTCTTGGCGGTGGCCATGGGGCACACCCCCGGTGCCGCCGACCTGAGCGGCGCCCATGCCGAGGCCAAAGGGCTCGCCGAGCGCCTTCCCGGCCAGGTCAGGGTGTTTACCGGACCGGAGGCCACCCACGAGGCGGTGCTGGCCGCCCTCCCGGGCGCGCGGTGGGTTCATTTCGCCTGCCACGGGATGGCCGACCCGGCCGACCCCTCGGCCAGCCACCTGCTCCTGCACGACCACCAGACCCGGCCGCTGAGGGTGGTCGACGTGGCCCGGCTGCGCCTGGACGGCGCCGAGTTGGCGGTCCTGTCGGCCTGCGCGACCGCCCGGCCCGGGGGGCGCCTCACCGACGAGGCGATCCAGTTGGCCTCGGCGTTCCAGCTCGCCGGCTACCGGCACGTGGTGGCTACGCTGTGGCCGGTCCGGGAGTGGCCCACGCGCAGGGCCGTGGCCACGTTCTACGACCGTCTCGCTGTGGCCGGCGAATATCGTGTCGACCGTTCACCGTTCGCCCTGCACGACGCGACCCTCTACTTACGAGAACGGTATTCGGACCGCCCATCGATATGGGCAGCGTTCGTGCACGCCGGCAGCTGAACCTGAACGCCGTCCGGAGGGAGACGGTTCGCAGGGCGTTGACGGCCGTTGGCCGACGATCTGCCCTTCGCGAGCGGTGCATAGATCGACCGGCAGCGGCGAGCCGAGCACCGCTCGGGCGTGGATGCCATCAGGGGCGATGACGGCAGCGCCCACCGAGAGTCATGCCGGCATCGAGACGGAGCGAGGCCGGTCGGCTACTTGCTGCCGATGTTGTGGATGGTGTCGTTGAGGATATCCCGTGTGGGAGGTGGAGGCGGCGTCTTGGAGTCCTTGCCGGCGTCGTTCGCGCGCTCCGCACTGAGGGCCTCAAGATCGGACGTCGCGCGCCGGAACGCCTTGCCGTCCCCGGCATCCCAGGTGGCCTGCAACCTGGTGAGCACCTCGTCGAACTCGCTCCACCATTCCGTGGTGGCCGTCCAGTCGTGCGCGTCGCGCAGCACCTCGAGCGCCTCGTCACGGGCTTGGTCGTCGACCGAGGCCAGCGCCGACGTCTCGTGATTGTCCATCCTCATGGAGGAAGATTACCGTCAGGACAACCAGCATCCGGCCTACCACCATTCGGGGGGACAGGTGCCTGACAGTAGTGTCCGGTTGCTGGTCGCGCCGGAGCTCGCGGTGCACGTCTTCGCCCCCACCGGCGGGCCGCACGCGGAGGATCTCTACGTCTACCTCCGCCATCTCTGGCAGGGCTGCCGCGACCAGTTCGGCATGAAATCCTCGATCATCACTCTCGGCGTCCCACCCAACCCACCCCAGCAACACCAGCCGGACGCCACCCGGGTCCAGGCAGGGCTCGCGGCACAACGCCACACCGGTAGCGGGGTGTTCCAAAGCCTGCTCCGCCGCGAGCACGACGTCCTGTGCCTGTCGGTGATGCTCGCCCCGCCCCCGGAGGCGGGCGTCCCCTGGACCGAACTCAGCCGGATGTGGGTGCAGGTGAGTGAGCCGGTTCCAGACGGGCTGCTCGGCACCGCCGAGCTCCACCTCGCCCGGCTGGCCGACCCCGAGCAGGGCCGAGTCGAGCCGACCGCCACGCTCGGCGCCGCCTGCCGAGAGCTGCTGCCCGCCCCCGCGCCGCACCCGGACTTCGACACCCGGGGCACGGCGACGGCCGGTGGCTTCGCGGTGTGGGAAGCCGACTGCGAAGAAGAGGCGCGGTTGCGCCGACGGATCGTGGTGGTCGCCGCGCACGACCGTGACGCCGAGCTCAGCTCCTGGACCTGGACCTGGACCCGCGGCGGTGCCCACGGCCTGACCGTCACGCCGTTCGCCAAATACCTCATGCACGCGGCCAAACTGCGCTACCACCTGCGCGTCTGGGCGGGCGGGGCGCCGGTGCGCGCCCTGCGCCGCGACGCCGACCGCGCCGTCGCGGGCGCGGCCGGACTGCTCGACGACAGCCGCCAGGACGCCGCCTCCGCCTCGCCGCACGATGCCGGGCAGTGCCTGGCCGTCCTGCGCCGTGAGGAATACCGGCTGGCCACGGCCGCCGCCGACCTGCGGGAGATGCGCCGCTCCGTCGAGGTCGCGACCGCCAACATGGCCGGCTACGCCTGCCCGGCGCCGAGCCGGGACGCGCAGCCGGGCGCCGGGGGCGACCGGGGGCTGTTCGCCGACGACCGGGGGCTGGCGAGCTGGTTCGCAAGCCAACTCGACGACGACCATTTCTACTTGGCCACGGCACTGGACCGGGTGCGGGACACCCTGGGCACGGCTGCGGCACTGACCGGCGTGCGGGCCGCAGAGCGCCCAGGCGGGCAGGCGTTCGCGCCCGGCGAGGACGTCGTGTTGACCGGCCTGGAGCGGGTGAGCCTGCTGCAGGAATTGGCCCGTACCCTCCCGACCGACGCCGCCGCCGAGACCGTGCTCTCCCTCATCGGGTTTGGGCGGGAGGGGCGCCCCAACCTCGACATGGTGTCGCCAAGGTCGGGGTGGGCCGAAATCCTCGACGAATGCGATCACGGCGCAGTCCGCGCCCCCTACCGGCGTATCCTCGCCGCGGCTCTGGCCCGATACCCCCACAACACGGTCTTCCGTGAGCTGGCACAGCGTCACGGCATCGAGGTACCAGAGTTCGACGATCCCGCATCCCACCGTTACCCACCGCCAACGGCGGGTGGCCTATCCCTGGCCACAAGCCGCGAGTCTGTCATCAACCAGCACAAAACAAAAGGTGATTACATGCGTGAGGTCGATGCCCGTGGTGAGGGCCAAGCGGTGTTGACCGTGCTCGACACGCGCGGCGTGCATGTGCCTGAGGGCATCCGTGAGGAGATCCTCGCCTGTACCGATCTGGCCCAGCTCGGCACCTGGCTTCGTCGTGCCGTCACCGTGTCCACTGCCGAAGAGGTCACCAGCCCATAGGGTTCTGTCGCAGATCTTGTGCTTGGACGTCCGGGCCCGGGCTTCAGGTCGTCAGGAGTACCTGCTTCCGCAAGAGATCCACAGCTGTGAAGGGCGAGGCGGGCACGTCTGCTCAACAGCGCTGGCGGGCCGGACCTCGCTGAACGACACCGTAATGGCCGGCGCTTGGCGGTGACCGACCTCTACCTGCTCGACAAGTAGCGCCCTTGCCCGAGGGCCCGGCAGCCAACCGTGCGGGCGGCGTTGGAGCGCCCGCGGCTCCGATGTGATCGAGGCCAGCACGGCTCAGGCCGTTGAATGGATTGTTCCGGCAGAAGTCCAGCTTCAATAACGGTGCCGGGGGCATGTGCGTCGAGGCCGGCGCGCATGACGGCGGGGTAGTCGTCCGCGACTCGACGAACCCCGACGGGCCTGTGCTGTCGTTCTCCCGCGCCGCGTGGGCGGCGTTCGTCGACGGTGTCGAGAACGGGGAACTCCGTTTCTGACACCGATGTAGCCGCCCCTGGACGATTTAGAGCGCCCGGCAATAGGGACGCGGCGTCGCGGGGCTGGGGCACGCACCTCGCTGCGTTGTCGTCGGTCGACACCCCAAAGACCAGGGTGGCTCCCTCCTCCGCCTTGCGATGTACGCACCCCAGCCCCGCTCCTTGATCCACGCCCCTATTGCCGGGCGCTCTTAGCAACTCTCCCGGACGAGTAGCGCCTGCCTGGCAATTATCAGGCAGGTCGGAATCTCGGACAAGATTCAACCCGTTTGGATAGATATATTCCAGGGAGTCGGGAGACCCGCGTCTCGTGGCTGTCACCCAACCCGGTAGGTGCACGCACAACCAGTGCCATCCACACAGGAAACCCCAGGCCGCACACGATCGATTGCCATCATCGCGGGGAAACCTACAAAGGTCCGGGCCGTGGGGTGTCTGCGGGGCCGCGCCGGGCTGCCGCCTGGGTCAGGGGGCAGGGCGTTCATCGTGTCGTGGGTGGCGGGTGCGGGGGACGAGACGGGCGACGTCCTCGGCGATGGCGCTGGCGAGTTCGGGCAGGAGATGGGTATACGTATCGGCGGTCAGGGTGATCGTTGCGTGGCCAAGTAGTTCTTGGACGGCTTTGAGGTCGGCGCCGGCGGCGAGAGCGAGGGTCGCGGCGCCGTGGCGGAGGTCCCGCAGTGTGATCGGTGGCAGTTCCAGGGCGTCGGCGATCTCGTGGAACAGGTCGCTGATCTGGCTGGGGTGTAGCGGGTGGCCGTCGGGTTGGGTGAAAACGAGGTCGGTGTCGGGCCAGTCGGCTCCGCATGCGACGCGTTCGGCGTCCTGCCGGGCCTGATGGGCGTGGAGAATCGTCATGGTCGCGGTGTCGAGGGAGACGGTGCGGTCACCGGCGTCGGATTTCGGCCGGTCCATTTCGGTGGCCCAGCCCAGTTGCGCGATCTGCCAGCGGATGTCGATGGTGGCGTGGTCAAAATCAAGGTCGGCCCAGTGCAGGGCGCAGGCTTCACCACGGCGCAGGCCACGGTAGGCGATGAGCCGGAACAGCGGGTAGAGACGGTGGCTGGTGGCGCGGTCGAGGAACGCACCGATCTGGGCGGGGGTCCACACCATCACCGGTGAAGGGATGTCCCCGGTCTTGCGCCAGCGGGCTTCGCGCTGGGGGGTCCACAGGAGAGCTTTGGGGCGTTTCCCGGAGGGGAGTTCGACGTGGGCGGCGGGATTGTGCGTGAGGAGGCCGCGTCTGATTGCGGTGTTCAGGGATGCGCGCAGGACCGCGCGGATGCGTTGTTTGGTGGCGTTCCCGGTGAGCCGCTGCCCGCGGACGGACAGCCGGACGTCGGGGTCGGTGGAGGCGCGGGCGGCGCGGATGGTGCTGTTACGGGTGTCGATGGCGGTGAACAGGGTGTCGAGGTGGGCGACGGAAAGCCGGTCGAGGCGGATGTCACCGATCGCGGGCTTGAGATGATAGGTGACATACGAGGTGTAACCAAGCAGGGTGGATCTGCGGATGGTTTTCCGGCCGGTGAGCCACTGGTCGAGCCATTGCCCGACGGTCATGGTGGGGCTGAGGTCGGCGTTGCGGTGAAAACGCCGGTGGGTGTCCTCGATTCCGGGTAGGGGTTGTTTCCGGCGGTTCGCGGTGGCGATGAGGTCGGCGATACGGCGCCGGCCGGTGTCATCGTCGTCGCTGGGAATCGCGAGCAGTGCCTGAATGTGGGCGATCTGCGCTTGGGCGGCCTGCTGGGTGGGGAAGCCGCCACGGCGGGCATACCGGCGGCGCCCGTCGGGATGCGGGGGGAGGTCGATGGCGTAGTACCAGCTGCCGTGGGTGGGATTCCATCCGCCGCTGGTGCGGCGCAGTTTCGGGCAGGTTCTTCCCTGTTCTCTGCCGTTGTCGTCCCGGCAGCTGCATCGCTTATAGCTGGTTCCCTCTTTTTCCATGACCGGTTGCCTTTCTCGGGTTGGTGTGGTGGGGCGGCCGGGTTGGTATATCTGTGTATCCATGAAGGCTCGACCCATCGTTTTCTGTCAAGCGAACACCGCCGAATTCTTTATCGATACCGAGAAAGTCAAGAAGTGGCACCACCGGGACGATGTAGCGGTTTCCGACCCGGCGGACGGGAACCGGGAAAGCGCCGGTCCGGGCGAGGGCGTAGCTTTTCGTGCGGCCGATCCCGAGGATCTGCCCGGCTGTGGTGAGGGTGGTGGTGGACCCGAGCGCGATGACACGGTCAGCGGTCCAGGAAGAGTAGGGCACGAAAGGCTCCTGTCGGTGGAAGACATAGACCGGGGCCCGGCCCGGTGCGGGCCACACATCCAGGGGCCGTGCGCCACGGGCGACGACAGCGCCCCACGGGGACGGCCCGGGCATGCCGACGGACGGGCCGGGACAAGCCACCTCAGAAGCGCGCGGGCCACTGGTCGATGTGGGGAAGCTATCGGCTCGGCGCCCGCTCCGGCGTCGTCCCGGCAGCCCGAGCGGACAGGACCGTACCCCTCGGGGGTGGCGTTGTACCGGTCGTCGCCCGCCTGTGTCCGCGGTGCCGGGTCTGACGCTCGTTGCCTGTGCACATTCCGTCAGACATTCGTCAGACGTCCGTCAGGGCGCGTCAGACGGGGTTGATCGAAAGCGTGTCAGATTGGTGTTTCTCCAGGTCACCGGCATGTCAGATCGGCCGGCGGCGGGCTGGGCGCCCCTCATGTGGCCCGCCGGCCAGGGCCGGATCCGTCCAGCCGGCGCAGAAGGAGGACGTCCTCATGGGCAACGACGTGCAGTGGAATGCCGGCGTCGCGGGCCGCCCGGGCGTTGTGCAGAGCGAAGAACGTGGTCCGCGGAATCAGGCGGGTGCCGCGCAGCCCGGCGAGCAGCGCGACAGCACGGTCGGCGCGGACCAGGCCGGCGTGGCGGGCGAGGTGGCGGGCGAGGTTGCCCGCGCCGTGACCGTACTGAAAGTCGCGTTTGTGGACGCCGCGGCTGCGGTCGGCGTGGACTTGGCCGTGGGTGGCTTTCCCATACGGCGGAGAGGTCAGGACCAGCGCCACCGTTCCGGCCGCATCCGCCGGGGCGATCGCGGGCAGCCCGCGGGCGTCAGCGGTGATGATGCGGATCGTTCCCGGGGCGCCCTGGCCGGCGGCGAGAGCGGCGTTGGCACGGGCAATCGTGGCCCAGCGGGGTTCATATTCCACGCCGATGGCATGACGGGCGAGGTGCGCGGCTTCCACACAGCTGGTCCCAATGCCACACATCGGATCAAGAATCAGATCGCCGGGCCGGGTGAACGTCGCGATGATGTGACGGGCGAGCGCGGGCAGCATTTTCGCCGGATGGGCGGTGGACGCCGGACTGTACCGGTGGGCGCGTTGGCGACGGGGGTGCTGCTGACCGGTCGCCCACACCGACAGCGGCCGGATCGGCTGCCGCGGGTCAGGCACGGCGGCCACCGGATGTGGTGAACACGGCCAGGTCGGTGTGAACCGGGATAAGGAACCGGCCGTCGACGGGAAGACCGGCCACCGGCGGAGCAAGCCGATCGTCGGTGACCGGGGCGGTGACGACAACGATGTGCTGGAGGTAGCGCAATCCGGCGCCGCGGGCGGCGGTGATGGTGCGCGCGAGACCATCCAACTGGGGGCGGACGGGTGCGATAACGACGAGGAATATGCCGCCGGGTCGGAGGATTCCCCGTACGTGGATGTAGTCAGCCAGGAAAGGATCGGGGAAATCATCGACGGTGGCGTCGACCATGTCCGGCTGGTAGTCGATGACCAGCCCGGCTGTGTGACAGGGAAAGCTGCCACCGGCCGGCGTCACCATGCCGGTGCCGGTGTGGCGGGCGGTGGTGTGGAGACGCCGGTGGAGATAATCCGCGGCGGCGTGCACGCCGGGCGGGCCGTCGATGGTCACGATCGCCTCGTTCGGCTGGCTGAACAAGGCGATCGCCCGGAGCAGCGTGGAGGGGGACAGACCGGGCGGCGGCGTGGTTTCCCCGAGCCACACCGTCAACGGGACGTATTGCTGCTCATCGGCCCGTTGTTCGGGCAGCGGTGCGGACATGACTGTCGCTCCTTTCAACCGGGGATCCTGCGGGCCGACGACACAGCTTCCGCGGGCTTTGCACCGTGCGGAACGCGGACAACGGCCGGCATTCACTAGGGACGGATCGCAGTGAAACAGAACCGGTCTGACGGCCGTCTGACACCCGTGCGCACGGGGAAACTCCGGCGGATGGCAGCGTAATCCGTCAGCTATCCGTCAGTGCACCGTCAGGGCAACGGCAGTGCACCGTCCGGTCGCGGCGCGCGCCGGCCGAGCAGCGTCAGATTTCCGTCAGATGGCTGTCAGGTGGGGTGTGGCGTCCTGGGTTCCGAAAGGTGTTGTCGGCACCCGCGTGAAAGGACACCGCCCATGACCCGCTCCGCACCTTCTTTTCCGGTGGACGGTTCGGTGCTCGATACCGCCGAGGCGGCTTTTTCCACACTGACCGCCGCGCCCGGCGGCCTGGCGGTCGATGGGGCCGTCATGCACCCGGGATTGCCGCAGCGGCGTGTCGGATTGCGGGAACTGCGGGTCCTGCTGGCCCATCCCGCGATCCCGGCCGCGGCCCGCCATACGGTGTGGACCCATCTGGTGGGCCGACGGGACGAGCCCGACTGGCAGATCGGCGCGGTCGGGGTCGCGATGCCGCTGCTGCGGCGGACCGCGGGCCGCCTCGCCGCCGGCAACCCCGGTGATCCCGCCGATCTCGACGCGGAGATCCTCACCGGTTTCCTCACCGGGCTACGACGGATCTCCCTGTCGGCACCACGCCTGGAAGTGCGGTTGGCGTGGGCGGCGTACCGGGCCGGGCTGGCCGAGGCCCACCGCCACGCCCCCGCACAGCCCGGCGGCGGCAGCGCACTGGCCGTGGCGGCGGCGATGCCACCGGCCCCGTGGGGCGCACCCCGGAACGTGCTCGCCCAGGCGGTGGTCGCCGGTGTACTCAGCGCCGCCGACGCCGACCTGATCCAGGCAGCCCGGCTCGACGGCATCCCGCTGGCCGATCTGTCCGCCGCTCCCAGCGCGGACACCGGGACGGGATCGGGCGAGGAGCTGGCGGTGCGCCTCGCCCGGGCCGAAGCCCGCCTGGCCCGAGCAATCCTGACTGGCCGGGTCGGGGTGCGGTTGCCATGCTGACCCGACAGCCCCCCGCCGGCCGCCGGCCCCGCGGGTGCCGGGCCGTGTCCGCCCGCCGGAGCCGGAGC
>NZ_CAKJTM010000138.1:0-10108 GCF_917627345.1 Protofrankia sp. CiP3
GCGATCGTGCGGTGCGTGGCTCCGGCCCAGATCGCGGTCTGGACCGTCCACATCCGTCTCCGTTGAACGTGGCGGATGGCGGAGTCGGCTAGCGCGCCGGCCCCGGTCTTTTTCGCCCAGACATGTATCCACCAGCCAGGCGGGTCATCGGGGTGGGCGGTCGGCTCGTGCAGAGCCGCCTCGTACGCGTTGACCGCCGCCACACCGGCGGGGGTTCGCAGCGAACTCCGGTAGCACAGGATGCCCGCGGGGTCACACGTGAGTAGGAACCCGACGTCGGCAACCAGGTCGTCGAGCCTGCCGCAGGCGGCGGCGTGCTCCGGCAGGT
The DNA here is from genome assembly GCF_917627345.1 of Protofrankia sp. CiP3. Classification (NCBI taxonomy): domain Bacteria; kingdom Bacillati; phylum Actinomycetota; class Actinomycetes; order Frankiales; family Frankiaceae; genus Protofrankia; species Protofrankia sp. CiP3. Next base: position 329 of record NZ_CAKJTM010000138.1, read on the forward strand.
TGCAGCGGGCGTACTCATCGATGCCCGACCAGGTCCGCTCGCCCGGGTCGCCAGGCGGAACAAAATACGTCGTGAGCCTACGGTGGGCGTCAATGAGAGCGCGATGGAGCCGCTCACTCGACCGGTCGTCGTGGGTGGTGTCCTCGTTCTCGAGACAGTCGTCGACATCGGTGTCCGGGGCTGGCCCGGGCTGGGGAACGAACAGGTCGCGAAGGCTCTGGTGCCGGATTCTGTACGTGTGGGGCATGGGCCTGGGCTTGGTGACCTTGAGGAATGCCCGCAGATCCTGGTCGAGCCAATTGGCGACGTCCTCGGCGTCGGCCTTGGCCCAGTCCGCGAGCTCGGCCGCCGTCGCCCGACGGCGCAGGGCCGCCAGCAGCGCGAGTGTGGGGCGGCGAACCCCGCGCCACAACGCCTCGTCATTATTCTCCCACCGTGTGACTTGCTGCATGTAGTGAGCGCGCAGTCCTCCAGGCAGACCCGAGACCTCGGCCGGGCTGAGCCGTTTCTCCCGGATGTCATCCAGAACGTACGTCAGGTACATCCAGCCGCCGTCGCAGGCACGCAGCAGGCTGTCCACGAAGCCTTCGGTCGACATATGATGCTGGCCGAGCACATCGACAAGGTCGTCGTCGGTGTCGGGGCCACCATCGAGGAGACGATGGAGGTAGCTCGCCATGTCTTGGCGGTTCGTGGCGCTGCGGATGTCGAGAATCAGTCGGTCGCTTCTGTCTAGATCGCCGAGTGGCGCGCCAAAACGGCTGGTCGCGACGATGAATACGCCGTCGGGCAGTCGTCGGGGAGCGGGCAGGCCAAGGGGGACGCCTGTGTCCATGCCGGGGGCGTCGGGACCGGCCTCGTCCAGAGCGTCGATGACAAGCACGATCGGCGGTCGCTTGTCGGGATGGATCTTGTCGCGGGCCCCCGCGGCCGCGCGGAGAACATCCCCAAGCCAGGCCGCTTTTTCCGCGCTCTTGGGAAACGTGTCGTGGGGAGTGAACTCCTCGGAGAGCTGCCATGCTCCAATCAGCTGGGCGGCCAGGCTTTTTCGTGCCTGCTCCGGTATTCTGCTGCCGCCACCCTGCCCGGTAAAATGAAAAGCGCATTTGCGCTGCCAGACCAGTCTAGCGGCCAACGCGCTCTTGCCGACCCCGGCCGCTCCCACCACGACCAGGTAGCCGCGTTTGCGTTCGTCGATGAACCGGTCGATCTGGCGGATCAGCTCGGTCCGGCCCTCGAAACGGCCGACATTCAACTCGTCGGCGAGCTCGGTCGGATAGAAAATCGCCTCGTTTACCCGCTCGAATGTTCCGGAAATGACCTTGATGGTCACTGGGCCGTCGATGTGCACGTCTCGGCCCGCGGCGCCGGGACCAACGACCCACTGCCGCGCGGTCATGCGGACGAGGACGAAGGGCCTGCACCGCTTCGTCGGCTGGTGGCTTCGCCCTGGTCGATCAGGATATCTGACACGGCACCGAGGATGGAGCCGGCTTCCGTATACCTCGCGCTACCACGGCAATTCATCACATCATCACATCCTCCGTGCGATCGCGTCCGCACCGGACGGTCAGTGTACACAGGGCTTTCCGCTCGACTGTTTCGTCTGACCGAATGACGGTCGACTGAGCGGTAACGCCAACGTTCTGGTTGTCTGGCCCCCAGTGCTAGAATCAGGTCGATATCGACGGGGCGGGACTGTGCCGGCTGTCGCCGCGCGGCCGGGGCCAACAGCCGGCGGTGAAGGGTGATACGGGGATGCCGGGAAGACTGGGACATGCGGAGATACTTGTTGACCATCCTGGCGTGGGCATGAAGTTTCGGAGCCAGCTGGCCGCTGGAACAACCGTCATCAGCGGCGCGGAGTTCGACTCCGCCAGAATGTGCCCGGCTCCGGCCACACTTGTGGAACTGCCGATGGTCAGCTCGTGTTGCGAACGCCTGCTCGTCAGGCTTGCGTTGAAGATCATCCAGGCTGATGGTGGCCCGCTGGTCCTGAACACAGGAAATGCCCGATGGGACCGGCAACGGTGGGAGTCGCCGGAGCCACACTCCTCCACCCAGCTTCCCAGGCGTGGAAACGCTGAGATTGGGCGTCTGATCACCTTCTGGCCACGGGGGTCCCGCGACTGCTGGCGGGTCGCGGTCGTCAATCCAGCCGGGGTGGTACCCGGCAGTCAGGACGCGAGAGAGCTGACCGAGCCGGGGGAGCGCACGATGAAGGTCACGCACGCCCAGCTAGTCGCGGTACTCGACCGTTTCGGGGACTTCCTGGCCTTTCCAGCGCACAGGTCGCCTGTGCAGCGTCACGACGCCGACGACGCCGAGCACTTCGACAGTCTCGCGAACAAGGCGGAGAGCCACGGTTTCGTAACGGACGATGATATGTCCACGAGCCTGGGTCTGGTTGCCTTCCTGCTCCGAACCGGATCGGTCAGGTACGAACAGGTGGTGGCCGCTGCGGTGAACGGCCAACGGACTCGGGTGGACCTGCCAAGCCCTCTCCCCGGCCAGGCGTGAGCGTGCGGAACGTCAGGGCCGAGCATGCGATGGCCGAGCGCTGGGCGGCTGTTCATCGCGCACGCATGAAGCGCAATCATGCGAAGGCAGCGCCATCGAAAGAAAATCGGATACGCTGCTTCCCCGTCGAGCAAAGAACTTTCGGGCAACGTGCGGACCCGCGCGAATCTTGGTATCGTCTGTCCTGACGATCGGGGCTGCCGATGCGGAGCGGGTCGCGAGACGATGGCGGATGGTCACGAACCGTACGCGGGTATTTCGACGACCGGATTGGCGACCCATCTGACGTACTGCTTCGATACTATGCCGGGGATGGCAGCCGGTCAGCCGCTACGCTCATGGGCCTGAGACCGGTGGGACCAGCGGCGGGTCCGGCGGCGCGGACAGTGGATCTAGCGCCGGCGGGACGCACGGCCGCGATAATCGTCGCCGTCGAGCGGTGCCCTATACTGTCTGCGCCGGTCGTCGCCTCCGCCACGACGAAAGCTCTCGGGTTTGCGCGCTGGCTGCGGTCACGGGGCGTACCCGACGCTGACATTCACATGCTGGGTGGTCGAGCGGGCACGACCGAGGACGTCGCGCTGGACGACGGGGGAGCGGCGCCTCGGTTTCGACCGGCGTGCCGTGACGAGTTCCACGCGACAGTTGACGCTCTTCGCCGGACAGACCATGTCGACACGCTGTGGGTGTTCTGGTGCGGCCCCGGGGCGTTGGACTCGGTGTCGTTGGACCAGCGGCTTTTCTACGCCGATGCCGAGGATGGGAACGAGCGCAATCTCGACCTCGACGACCTGATGAACAGCGGCCGGACGACGTTCTTTCCAGCGCTCCGCCACCTGTTCGTCGCCGTCGACCTGCATGAAGGCGCGCTCGGACCAGGCGGCGAGTCCGCGTCATGTTCCCCCCGCCCCCCGCCGACCGACACGTTTGGCAAGGGCCGGCTCGATCGCGGGCGCACGATCGCCTCGCTCGTCGCGGTCGCGCTTGAGAAGGCCGCCGCCGCAACGATCGGGCACGATCATCCATCCTCCACGAACTTTGTCGAAATCCTGCTGGATGTCCTGGGTCGACAGTCGGCCGGGGAGTCCACCAGCTGGCCGGCTGTGCGTGGTGCCGTTCTGGACAGGTTAGCGCGGGACCCAGGCACCTCTGCCCAGACCCGGCTGTTCTTCCGCGATCCCGGCAACCCGCGCGAACGCCAGCTGCTGCTCAGAGATGCCGCGAGTGCCAGCGGCCCGGACGTTCCGGCGTTGTGGCTCGTGCCCGACTGCGACGAGGGACTGCCGGCCGTGTCCCTGCCCGCCGAAGGAGGCCTGCTCAGCCGTCGCCTGATCACCGGAGAGGCTGGGTACATAGCGGTCGTACCCATGGGGGACGTCTCCGCTCCGCACTGCAGGATTACACCGCTGAGTGATACTACATGGCTGGTCCGAGACAGCAGCTCGTTGAACGGAACTTTTGTCAACGACCGGCCCGTCCGCACCGCTGTCGTTACCAGCGGCGACATTCTTCGGTTAGGGCCACAGGTATGCTTTCGTCTCAGATCTGTTCTGTTGGATGCGAAGCGCTGAAACAAGATATTTACCTTCTTACTCGTTTACGGTCGATGGCGATGCCAGGCGCGCCGCGGGTGGCACGAAAATGGTGTCGTCAAATCCGCCGAAGGCGCCGACCATGATTTCATCGCGTGTCTTAACGATATTCGTGACCTCGGTGTAGATGGCGCCGATGCGATCCCTGGCTTTTTCCAGGACCTTCTCCACCTGGGTGCCCCTCAGGCGGTTGTCTGGCTCGTAGGACATGAGCTCGCCGACCAAGACGGCCAGTGAACGCGGAACACCGGGGACAGCGGAATCCAGCGACTCCGCCACTCCCCCCCGCTTCTCGTAGGCCTCGACCTCGGCTTCCGCGCCGAGGCCGTCGGCGGCAAAGGCCTGCTGCCCGGTGACCAGCCAGTAGATGATACCGCCGAGCGCGTAGAGATCGGAGCGTGGATCGGGCGGCTCGTTCCGGCGCTGCTCCGGCGCCCGCCACCTTTCGGTTCCGGTAACCGCGAGGTCGAGCTGGCTCGTGACGACGGTCCACAGCTTGGAGACGCCCCAGTCAATCACCCGGATCTTGAGATCGATGAAGTCCGGGAGTCCCTGACGGCGGACGACATGCTTGCTCTCGACGACCACATTCGCTGGCTTCAGGTCGGCGTGGGCACGCCGGGGCTGGCTCGCCAGCGCCTCCAGGATATGGTCCGCCGCCAGCAGCACCTGGCGCAGCGGGCGCTTTGGCGAGGAGTGCTGCATGTACCAGCGCAGGCTCCCCAGCTCGTAGTACGGCATGACCATCCAGAGCAGGTCACCTTCATCGGCCTTGCCCAGAATGCTGACAACGTGGGTGTTGGCGGTAATCGCCATGTCCGCTTCGGCGCGGGCCCGCAGTTCACGATCTTGCGGGTTGTCGGTGACCAGCGTGGTCTTTGCGACGAGATTGCCCGGGTACTGGCCTCGGATGTCGCGTGCCTGCCAGACGAACGTCCTCCTGCCGGTGGCCTTCTCACCCTTGGGCAGCCCCAGCCTGACCAGCTGCCATCTGCCGCCGAGAATGTCACCGGGGGCCAAGTCGGGTCGGGGCGCCTTGGCCCCCGGTGGTGGCGGTCCCGGCGGATGCGACCGCGGTGGAGGCGGGGGTTGGGAGTTAGGCTGAGGCTGCGGCGGCACAAACGTGGACACCCACGGCAGGCCCTGCATAGACTTCTCGTGGGCGGCGCGAGCCTGGGCGGTGCGAAGCTCGAAATTGAGCTTGGTCACGTACAGATGGTAGGCGGCCTCGCCGGCCATCTGTTCCATTTTCTGCTGGTGCTCGTAGACGTTTTTCGCCGCCGCGCGTTCGGCCTCGTCCGCCAGCCGCCGCCGTTCGGCCTCCCGGTCGTAGAAGGCCGCCTGGTAGTGAACTTGACTGTCAGCCTCCTGACGTTCGGCTCGCCTGGCATCGGATCGGTCGTCGAACGCTAGGACGCGCATCCTCTTGTTCTTGGAGCCGGTGACGGTCTGGCGGCCTATTTCCCGAGCCGCCACCAGCCTCTGCCGCGCATCGTCTGCGGTCGCCATATCGTAGGCGGAGTGGCGGCTGGACAGCTTGACCAGTAGTACGGCGACATCAATCACGAGGAACAGCACGGTGATCAGAAGGTAGCGCACGAGCGCCGACTTGCTGTGAGCCAGCACATGCCACAGAGCCGTCTCCTGGTTCAGGAGACCGTCCGGCGCTCGTGCCGGGTGGGCGTGGGAGTTTTCGATCTCCGTTTCCGCCTGGTTGTTTATTGTCACCTTCTGGGCGTTCAGGTCGTTCGTCGCCTTGGTCAACTCATTCTGCCTGCTCTGCTGGTGGTTCTCCGCAATGGCGAGTTGACCCTGGAGATCTTTGCACTGTGGCCCGCAACCTGGCCCGTCGCCGACCCCGTTTCCCTCCTGCTCCTCCCTGATCTGATTCCGAAGAGTGGCGACACGGTCATTCGCGTCATTGAGCTGCTTTTGGTCGATATCTACGATTTCTTGATATTTCTTGATATTTTCTGCAGCCTGGCCTCGAATGTTTTGCTCGATGGCCCCCTGGCGGGATGTGGAGATCGACCGTAGCTGGTCGGCTATTTCGGTCTCGAACAACTTGAGGGTAAGGGGGTGAGTGACCACGATCGCAGTGAGTATTGCGATCAGTATTCTTATTACGTAACTGGTAGGTTTGGTCCTGCCGAGCGCCGGCTGGTCCGAGTCGTCAAGATTCGTCAGATCCACCGGTACATGCGCCAGCAGCATGCGGTCATAGAGCATGACAGCCAGCGCGACGAGTGCTCCTAGCACGACCCAGGGCCAGAACCCGCCGTGGGTGGCAATCATCAGGAATACCGTGAAACCCGTGGTCGCGAGGACCCCGTAGAGCAGCATCGCGACGGCAGCGGTGAGGTACCGATCGCGGTCGACGGTGCTCGTGACGAACGCGGGCTCTATGCCCGCCATCCGTAGCAGCAGCGACTGGACAGGCCCGGCGGATACCGAGACACCGGCCACATCGGGCGCCACCGGATGGTCAATGCTGGGGGCTGGAGGTGCGCTTGGCGTCACGCGTCGGAAGCCCATTGGGTCTGCATTGCTTCTGGGCCGTCGCTTCCCACGACAAACAGCAGGCGTATGGTCTTTCCAAGTTTGATCTTGTCGTAGCTGCGCAGCGGGTAGGCGGTATCGGTGTCCAGCCTCCTGCCGTTGACGAACGTTCCGTTACTCGAGCCGAGATCGTGGATCATCCATCCCTGTGGCCTCGGCTCGATGCGGAAATGGGCTGCGGAGACGCCTGGCGAGGAAATCGTCACGTCGGCGTGCTCGCTGCGCCCGACCACACCGCCGGCAGCCGGGAGGGAACCGACCGCCGCCAACACTTTGTCGATGGCCAGCGGAGCGTTCAGGTCGTACAGCCACACGGCGGGAACCACCGGACGGCTGCGTCGACGCCGCGACCTGTCGGCGGGAAGCAGGTCGGCGTGACGCACGGCAGGGTCATCGTGGTCCTCGATGAACGACAACTCTTCGCCTACGGGCAGCTCCGGCTTGTAGGCGGACGCTCGGCGCGGAGCGTCGAGCCGGCCAGACCGTTGGTTGGTGGAGTCCGACTCGTCCGCTGCGCGACTGCGGGCGTCGTCGCTGTCGCGCTCCTCCCGCTCCGTGCGGGCAACGGGCTGCACGGTCAGTCGGGCTTCGAATGCCTGCAGCGTGCGCAGCGCCTGCTGGCGGGCTCTCTCCTCACGTATCGACGCATCCTGTTCGACAGCCGTGACGTCGTCGAAATCACCGCCCAGAGTTCGTCCGGCCAGGGGCCCCCAAGGCGACGAATCGGTGTGGGCTGCTGTCGGCGCGGGCGTCAGCCACTCACCGTCACGGCGATCAGGGTAGAGGGCATCCCTGCTCGACGACCCTGGTTCGGGCGCTTTATCCAGCCGGACATCTGGTATCTGGGGCCCGGGGTCATCGAATGACCAGCTGTTCTCGGCCTCGATCAACCACAGTTGGCTGTCCGACACAGCGTTTCCTGCGGACAGCACGCGGACCAGCGGTCGCCCGCCACTCTCCCTGGCGCGGATCGCGACGTCGTCCGGGATGTCTATCTGGACAAGGCGAGGAGCCATCAGCAGCGCGCCATGCCCGCCGAGCAGGGCAGCGGTGGTCGGAGACAACAGCAGCACCATTGACGACGGCTGGCGCCGAGCCCGCAGGACGGATCGTTTCGCCAGCTCCGCCATGCCTCGGGAAACCGCCATGCGTACGGCCTCTGGCCTGGTTGGGTCCGTGATGTCGACCTCGACCGCGCGGCCAAGCCGGGCGGCCGTACTCCGGCGGGACTGACCCAGTTCCAAACGCCGATTCACCGGCAACTCGCCAAACCCGGTATTGCGCGACCGTGACTGCCGCGATGGGGATGAACGTCGTTGTAGCCAGATCCACGCCATCCACAGCGCCGCTACGGCCACGAGCGCCATTACGAGGATGACAGCCGTGGCGACGCTATCTGTCGACACGACCGAGCCCGGCGTTTGCCCGGGGGCAGATGCACGCCGCGAGATGTTCCATGCTCGCTCCTCTTATCTTTCCCGTCAAAATACACGGAGGGTTATTCAGAACTTCCCGATAAAGATCAATTACAGCGCCCCGACCTGGGTCGATACATGATCTATATTGCTTGTGCTGGCAGTTCTGAATAAGCCTTACGCTCGAGGCCGGTGGCGGCCAGGCAGGCGTAAACCGCACGCAGGTCACGCCGATCACGTTTCGGCCGACGTTTTGTCGCGAAGCACGCATCGCTCGCGCGATTTCCCGCTGCCGAGCATAGACACGGCCAGCGCCATCAAGGCGTCGACCCAGAGCCTCCAGTACTGCCCGCTTCGGTCCCGACGTCCCCGTCAATCGTCACGTCCTCGCGGCCCGCGACTGCTCCCGATCCGACATTCCATCCCGTGTCCTGAGGCAGCGCGGGCGGAGGTTGGCGCGTCGGCGCCCACCCGGGTCGAAACTCCGCCTTTGATCCTCAATGTCCAGCCGGCGACGACCGAACCCGGACCCAGTACGACCCTGTCCGTCGCCGGGGCGCTTCCGCCGACGCCATCCATCCCGCGAGCACCACTGAGATGAGGACCACGACCGTGGCCGCCGCGATCCACGGCCATCCCGCGTCCAGTTCACCGAGCAGCACCCCAGACACTGTGGACAGCAGCACGCCCACACCCGTGCCTCATGCCGCGCCACGTCCGCTCATCGCACCCCCGACCGGTGGTAATGCCCTTCGCCCTGTCCCACGCCAGAACACTCGCGCGGCTCCTCGTGTGACTGGTGATGAACTTGGTAGAGTGTACCCGTCGGCGCGTCGATCGGAGCGCGCCATGCGCTCATAAACAGGTTTAGAGCGGGACACCAACCCGACGTCTTGGCGTCGACGTTACGGACACGGGCGCGCGGGAAAAGAAATGTTACATCGTCGCCTGGGCGGATAGCGATTGCTTGAGGTGGTCTCCAGCGGTCAGTGCACAGCCCGGGCGGTATCAACTGGTGGAGGCGCCACCCGACGTCGTAGCTGTTCAGCAGGGGGCACAGCTCAAACATCCAGGTCAGAGCATTGATCGCCACCGTCCGACATGTCGGAATTCATGCTATAGATGGCCATTATTCATCAGAATGATGAATATTTTTGGCGTTCCGGCATCAGATGATCATGCCGCTGAGCTGGAGGTTTGTCGGCGACCCCCCTGCTGAACAGCTACCCGACGTCAGCCTCGTGCTGGGATCCTCAGCAGGGGGTTCGAATCGAGCTGGTGGGGCAGGCGAGGAGCCTGCCCGATTGTGATCAAGCTTGCCGGGCCACCTGCTCCCAGCACCACCCGCATGGTGCTGGGATCCACGAGGCTCTGGCGCGAGACAAACACTCGGATGATGCACTGACCGCTAGAAACCGCCCCCTGATTTCGCCAGCATGCTCCGCCGATATGTCGAGCCGTCCAACCTTGCGCAGATCATCATAGTGATCATGGACAGACCGGTCTGATCTCTGCATACAGGCCCGATCCAACACCACCAGTTGATCATGCGGTCGCGGTAGGAAACACCCCGGCTGGACTGCACTCGACGGCCGCCGCGTCGTCGCCGACGCTGGGCGGTACAGGCGGTTAGGGCTCGCGTAAAAATTACCCCCGGCTGTTCGGGCGTGTCGCGTCCTGGTCCGGCATGGCCT
>NZ_CAKJTM010000139.1:0-10101 GCF_917627345.1 Protofrankia sp. CiP3
GCCACTGCCAGCCGCAGCCCCGTCCAGGCGGCCCGCGCCGCGGACAGCACCGCCCGGGCCGCGGTCGCCGGCCATCCGGCGGCCTGCCAGGCAGTCACCGTGACCCTCGACGCCGGTGGTTTCACCCCCGGTGGGACGGTCACCGTCACTGTGTCCTGCACCGTCGGGCTGTCGGACCTGACCGGTCTCGGCCTGCCCGGCACCACCACGATCACCGGCCGGGCGGCCAGCCCGCTCGACATCTACCGCGCCCTCCCGCCTGGGTTCACGGGTCGGGATGCGTCCGGTGGGAGCCGGACATGATCCTGTCCCGACAACGACGGCGCGGCCAGCCCGGGGGTTTCGCCATCCGGGCATGGCGGCACGGCAGGGGAGACGCCGGGGTGGTGACCGCGTTCACCGTCGTGTTCGTCACCGCGCTGATTCTGGTGGCCGGCCTTGTTCTCGATGGTGGGCTTGCGCTCGCTGCGAAGGTCCGGGCGATCCACACCGCGGAGGAGGCCGCTCGGGCTGGCGCCCAGGCGGTGGACCTGGCCGGCTACCGGGCCGATGGCCATGTACGTCTGGACCCGGCCGGGGCCCGGCAGCGGGCCCAGGCATTCCTGGCCGCCGCCGGTGTTGCCGGCACTGTGGTGGTGACCGGGACGCGGGTCACCGTCACCGTCCACGCGACCGTTCCCACCCAGCTGTTGTCCCTGGCCGGGCTGGACCGGCTGGAGGTGTCCGGGGTCGGTGCCGCCGAGGCGGTCCGCGGCATCGTCACCGAAGAACGTGGGTTCACGAATTCTGAAGCGCGTCCGCTGGCGAACCGAAGTGGTGGTACCGCGTGACGCGCTCAGATACAAGCGCCGGTTCGCGAACCGGCGCTCTGCCGGTGGGCGGCCTGGCGCAGGCCGACGAGCGTGGGCAACGTCCAGGCCGCCGGATAGTTGAAAGCGGCCTTGGGAGATACGACGGTCCAGATCGCTCCGGCGATGGGGCTGGTGGACCCGACCGGGGCTGCCGACTCGCGTGTGCGGCTGACCCACGGCGTCGCCGGCATTGGCACCTCGAGCCTGCTTGCCGACGTCGGTCGCAAAGCGGCCGACGCGGTGCGGCGGTTCAGCGTTCGGGCTTCTGGCCACGATCAAGACTGCCGGTAACGCCCCCGCGGTCTTGCGACGGGCCGTTGGCCGGTTATGTTCTACGCACTCCTTGGCAGGGCGAACGGCAGAAGCGCGAAGTGGATCTCACGGTTGGGGTCCCCGTTGGCGTGCAGCACGAAGTCGTGCCGCTCGTCGGTGTCGTGTGCGCCGCGCCGTTTGAACGTCGGGTACTTCTCAATCTCGGTAACGGCTTTCTCGATCGCGGCGGTGACGTCGAGGCGGTCGATGAACAGCAGCAGCGCGGCCTTGGTGTCGCGCCAAACGATGTAAGGAAGCATCTGGTCGAGTGTCTTGGGGACGGTCGAGGGGCCGTTCCAGAATTTGCACTCACCGATGAAGACGTTCTCGTCGCCTTCACGGATAAGGATGTCGGTCCTGCCCTTGCCGTTGAAGACCTCGCCGGCCGCGTGTCCTTCGAATACAGCGTTGAGGGTGATCAACAGTACGTCGCGGATCTCTTCTTCGCCCAGTTTCGCGACCGTGGACGGGCTGCGCTCGAGCGCGTTGCGAGAGTTGCGCAGCACGGCGAGTGCGGCTTCGTAGTCGGCGTTGGTGAGGACGGGCTCGGGTGCGAACGGTTCGGAGGACCGGGGTCGACGAATGGAAATCTTTCGCCGGATAACGGGTACGGCGTATTGGGTTGCGTCCGGCCGCTGCCGGATCGAGAATCCCAGCCCAGCCTCAAGACGCCGGTCGGCCAGCAGCTTCGCGCGCCTGTCGGAGACGAAGCCAGGCACTGCCTCTCGGATCGCAGTATTGTGTCGCTCGATATCCGATCGGGCCCAGTTCAGATGTTCTTCGATCATGTCAAGGCAAGCGTCGAATTGTGCGCGGGCCGACGTCGGGTCGAGGTCGGAGGAGTCGGCGATCAGGGTAAGACGAATCTCGTGATCGGTCACTTTAGCGTACGGGGGGTGCCGTCTGCCCTGCCTGGCGCGCATTTTGAACACCGCTGGGTCGCCGTCGAAGGGCACGGCGATGACAAGCTGGGTCCGGCGGACTTCATAGCTTTGCCCAAGGCCTCCTTCGCGCCGCTCGATGAGTTCGGGTGCCCGGATGGTTTCGGTCAGCTTGCGGTGCAGGGTCGGACAAGCGAGGCTGTACTCGCCGACGAGGTAGTTCACGACGTCGTCCGTCGGAGTCGCGAGCAGCTCGTCGGGGTTCCAGCCGTTGACTGCCTCCCTCAACGCGTCGACCCGGCCTTGCAGGGCGTCCATCAGCGGGCCACCGGCAAACAAGGCATCTTTCTGCAGCATCGCGCTGGTCGTGGGGCGCACCTCCCCAGTCTGATCCCCATCTCAGCGGGCTGGTCGTGCGAGGTCGTCGCCTCCGGGCAGTCAGAGGGTCGGCGGCTTGTCCAGGTGGGCGATGGCGGGGTGGTCGACAGTGGCGGTGTAGCGCTGGGCGCCGGCGACCGACAGGCCGAACAGGTCGCACAGCCGGCGGACGTCGCCGCGGGTGGCGTGCGCTTCGTGCAGGATCCGGTCTTCGCGGATAGCCTGCGCGGACAGGCCGAGACGATGGGTGATCCAGTCGGTCTGGGCAGGTGTGGTGGTTCCGGCGTTTTGGTGGTGGATGAACAGGTACGGGTTCGCGCTGCTGGGCCAGCGGCGGGTGCGGTAGTCCAGGTAGGCGGCGAGGCGGTCCCGGACGGGCTCGGCGAGCTGGATGACCCGGCCAGGCAGGTGCAGCTGCCCGTCGCGGATGTCGGCCAGCGTCAGCCGGGGCAGCTGCCGGGGTTCCAGGGCGCAGAACGCCAGGAGCGCCGCGATAGCGGCGCGCACCGGATCGTCGGTGGACACGAGCGCCTCGCGCAGCTTGGCCAGGTCGGTGGGCAGCGGCTCGCGCTTTTCGGGCGACCCGGTCGCGATGTGCGCGATCGGATCCGTGAAGATCACTTTGCGGGCTCTGAGCGTTCCAAAGATCGATCGCAGGCCGGCGCCCATGGTGGCGCGCGGGGTCCCCGACGGCGGCAGGCAGGCCCGTACCTGCGCCGGCGAGATCTCGCGCAGCGAGACATGACCATCGCCGGCCCATGCCTGCAGGGCCGGCAGCGCCCAGCGAAGTTTCACCCGGATCGTGTTGGGGTGCCGGCGCCGGGTCCGTGGCGGGGTGGTGCTGCCGTGCAGCAAAGTGTCGAACCATGCCTGCAGCTCGGCGGTCATCGGTTCGGGCAGGCCGGCGACTGTGCGGGTGAACCATGCCTCGATCGACGGGGTGCTGTCGTCGACGAACATCCCGGCCTCGACGAGTACCTCGCGGACCGCGCGCATCGGCGCGCCGATGCCGACCAGGGCCGCGACCTCGGTCGCCTTGAGTGGCGCGCCGGGGACGTCTTGCAGGCCGAGCAGGATCCGGATCGCCTGCCGCGTCCGGATGGCCGTGTTCACGCTCCAGCCGTGCCGCGCAGCGTGGTCGCGGACGTGGCGGTCGAAGAGTCCGGCCATCTGTGGGTCCTTCGGCGCGGGGAAGCCAGCGCCGCGGCCGGCTGCCAGGTCGCGTGGCATCTCGAGCAGCACCAGCTGGTACCACCCATCCGCGCGGACCTCGCCGGGCGTCGGCGGCGGCGCTGGCTGGTCCCGGTCACGGCGGCCGTGACCGGCGCGGTGGAACATGTCCGCCAAGAACAGCTGCTGGCCATGCCGGTTCGCGGCGACCGGGTCGCCGATGCCGTCGGTGGAACGGATCAGTGCCGCGTGCGTCACGCACAGCCGGCAGATGCCCTCGGCGAGGTGGACGTCGCGTTCGCAAGCGCGGCAGCTACCGACGTGCGGATGGTTTCGGCGCCACGCCCGGCAGCCCTGACAAAACCAGCTGTTGACCCGCCACGTTCCCCACGCGTAGCAGTCGGGGCAGGAATCGGCGATCTGCGGTGCGTACTTATGGCAACGGACGCACAGGCCGGCGCTGTAATAGTCCTTCCGTGCCCCGCATCGCCGGCACGGCGGCGCAGTGACCGGGCCGCCCGGAGTGCAGGCGTAGCAGTACCGACTGCGCGGGTCCTTGACCGGCGTCCGCCGGCAGGTCGGGCACAGCCGCGGCCGGGAAGCGGGACGGCGCGCCACGACACCCCACAGCGGAAGCTGCTCGACGCGGACCCGCCGACGACCGGCCGCGCCGGCGCTGCCGCGCCAAGAGCCCGCCGGCGGGACCTCGGGTTGACCGCCGCGCCACGAATGCAACTTGACGGCGAGGAACAGCTGCTGCCATGCCGTTGCGGCGCCGGGCACATCACCGGGCTCGACGCCCGGCACGCACGGCGGCTGCTTACGGCACAGCCGGCAGACCATCTGGCTATCGACGTGCAGCCGGCGGCCGCAGCGAACACAGATCGTGACTGTGGCATGCGTACGGCGCCAGCTCCGGCAGCCCGCGCACAACCGTTGCCCGGCCGCCGACACCCCCCAGGCGTAGCAGTCGGTGCACGACTCGACCGGCCGAGGGGCGTGGCGGTGGCAGCGGGCGCACAGCCCCGCGCTGTAGTAGTCGTCCGCCTCGCCGCAGCGACAGCACGGCGGCGGGCGGAAGGGGCCGCCCGGCAGGCAGGCGTAGCAGAAGTCCACCCGCGGTGCCGTCCACGCCACCGGCCGGAGCCCGCATGTCACGCACGGCCGCGGAGGACCCCCGCTCACGCTGGCGGCACCGACCGATGCCGCCCCAGCCGTGGTGTGATGACCGGACCCGACCGTACCTCGGCGACTCGCGCCGGTCGTCGGGCCGCCACCACATCCGGCTCCCGGACGAGCAGATCCGTCGGGCAGCAGTCCAGAACCGCGCAGATCACGTCCAGATCATCGAGGCGAATCGACGTCGGATTCCCGGTCCACAACGCCGACATTTTCCCCGCACTGATTTCCAACCCGGCCTCCGCGAGCCGGCGACGCATCTCGGTGGACTTCCAAATCCCCCGCTCAGCGGCTTTCATCCGCAGATTCCAGCGCATCGTTCTACTCCGTTCCGCCGGCAAGCCGGGCCGCCACCCGCTCGTTCGCCGCCACCCACGCCCGCTCCACATGGTCGTCACAGACATGGATATACCGGGTCGTTGTAGACAACCAAGAATGACCCAAAACCTCCTGAATGGCCTTCAAATCCAGGCCGCGGTCATACAACGAGGAGGCGCAAAAGTGCCGCAGCGTGTGCGGTGTCAGCCGACCCGCCCAGGCCGGCAACCAGCGGGCTACCGCGACCGCCAGCCCAGCACGCAGCGCATCGTCGCCGATGCGCGTACAGCGCCCGCTCAACCGATCGCGCCGCTCGCTCGGCAACAGCGGCGCATCCGGATCCGCCCAGTCGTCGCCGAACTGGTGACGCACGTCGCGCATCCACCAGGCCAGCAACACGTCAACCTGATTGATCGCCGGGACCAGGCGGGTCCGCGGGCCGCGGCCTCGGCTGCCCTTGCCGAACCGCACATGGAGCTTGCCCCGCTCGCCCAGATCCGCGCGCCAGTCCCGGATATCCAACATCACCGTCTCGCCGATACGCAGCCCGGCGCGGCGCCACAGCGACGCCGCGAGGTAGTCCCGGGCCGCCGGGAGGAACTTGCGGGCATCCGGCAGCGCCTCGCGCCAGGCGGTGAACAGCATCTCGACCTCGTCCGCCGCCGGTGGGACGCGCGCCGCCCCATAGTCAGCCTTCGCCGGCCGGTTGAACTCGTCGATCGGCTGGGTCAGCACGCTGCCGGTCAATGCATGCAGATCGCCCTGGTATCGGGCGATAACGAACTCGAAGAATCGCGCCAGCGTGTTCGCTCGCTGTTGAACCGTCATCCGGGCCAGTCGCCGCTCCGTACGCAGGTACGCGAGGTACCGGTCAGCGTCCTGCGGCTCAGCGGTCCACACCGGGCGACCCAAAAACCGGATAAACCCGAACACTGCGACCCGGTCCCCGGTCAAGGTCTTATCGGTCAAGCCGGCGCCTACCCCGGCAAGCAGGTACTGATCGACGAGTTCTTGCTCAAAATCCTCAATTTCCTGCGCCGTGGACAGCCGTCGAGGCGCGGACAGCGACCGCACGACCGCCAGGCCCATCAATGCTCCGCATCACTCAGACGGCTCATCTGTCGAGATGGGAGGCAATGCTTCACGAATCCCGACGTCCGATCAACTTCCATCGGTCATCCAGCGTGTCCGACCGCACAGGCACAGCAGTCTCAGCACGGGATCGAACGCTCGAGGGAACACGCGGGTGTTCCTGCACCTGACCCGGCCCCGCCGGGCGGCCGGGAATGACGCCCCGCCGTCCCCGGGGCCAGGTCCGCCCGTCGGTCACCGCCGGTCTGGCCGGGGTCGCCGGCTGGCTCGGCTGGGCCGGGCTTGCGCTGCTCGTCCTGGTGGTGTTGCCGGTCATGGTCGGGCGGGTCGTCGGCTGGCCGCTGCCCCACCGGATGCCGACGTGGGAGCAGGTCCGGGCCACGCTCACGACCCGTTATCCCGACCAGCGGATCTACCTCGATATCCTGGCCTGCCTGTTCTGGTATGTCTGGTTCACCCTTACCGCCTGCCTGCCGGTCGAGTTGGCGGTCGCGCTACGGGGCCGGCGCCGTCCCCGCCTGCCGATTCCGGGTCCTGGTCAGGCGCTGGCCGCTGCGCTCATCGGCGGCCTGCTGCTGCACCCCGGCGACGCCCGCTCGCACACCGCGCCGCGGAGCCCCGGGGATGCTGTAGCCCTCGCGGCGGTGCGCGCCGCCGCGACCGCGCCGCTACTGGCCGGTACTACGCCCGTGGCCGCATCCGCCGCGCCCGGACCGGCGCCGGACACCGGCCCGCAGCAGACCCCGGCCCGCTTCTACACGGTTATTCGTGGCGACACTCTGTGGGATATCGCCGACCGGCAGCTCGGTGACCCGCTGTACTACCGCGAGCTGTTCGCGCTGAACGCCGGCCGCATCCAACCCGACGGTGCCAGCCTGAGCGACCCGAACCTGATCCGACCCGGCTGGACCCTGCTGCTCCCCGCACTCGCAGCGCCGCCCGCGCAGCGTGATGCGGCGTCCCGGTCCGACCCGACCGGCGCTCCCGACGGGCGGCGACCAGCCGGCCCGTCACCCGCCGCGTCGTCCCCGAACCCGGACCCGGTCGCCGCGGCGGGCCACGGTGCCACAGCGGCACCGGCCCCAGCCCCGGTTGTGACGTCTCCCCACGGCGCCACTGCGGCACCGCGGACGAACCCGCCCGCAGCGGTGAGCGGAGCCCCTGCGCCGTGGACCCCGGCCGTCTCCTCGCCCGTGACCCCACCACCGGCGACCACCGCGCCGCCGACGCACGAGCGGCCGCCGCCACCGGGTGACGTGCGGCCCGCCGCCCCGGACCGCACGCACGGCATCCCGCTGCCCTCCGGCGCGATCGTCGGCATGGGACTGCTCGCCGCCGTCGCCGCCGCGGTCACCCTCGCGCGGCTGCTGCGCCAGCGGCGCAGGCCCGTGCCGACCCCGCCCGGCGAGCCCGTCCCCACCGACCCACCCCTACCGATCATCGTGCGGGAGATCCTGCGCGCCAGCCGGACACCCGCGCCCGCCGACGAGGACAACGATTTCGCTCACAATGATCTGTCCCTGCCCGGTCCGCCGCCGGTGGCCGTCGGGAACCCGCCGTCTCCGCCGCCGGGTGGCGGAGACGAACTGCCCGGCGTCCTGGCCCGCGCCGGCAGCCTGAACCTGGACGGGCCGGGCGCACCCGCCGCGGCCCGCGCGATCGCTGTCACCCTTCTCGCCGATCACCATCGGTATCCCCGCCCGGACCGGCCCTGGCCCGCCCGTCTGATCATCCCCACCGCCGATGCCGACCGGCTCGCCATGCCCCGTCCGGTGCTGGCCGTCCTCCTCGAGGTCACCGTCACCCCGACCCTGCCCGCAGCCCTCGACCGCCTGCACGCCGAGCTCCTCCACCGCCATCGGCTCATGGCCGAGGTCGACACCGAGAGCATCGCCGAGCTCCGGAGGGCCGCACCTGATGAGATGCTTCCAACTGTTCTGCTCGTCGCCACCGTCGAGGGCGATTCGGCCAGCCGGCTGACCGCGCTCGCCGCACAGGGCCGCCCGTTCGGCCTGTACACGCTCGCTCTCGGCCACTGGCCGGGGCAGACCAGCTACTTCCTGGATGCCAACGGACGGCAGACCGCTCCCGGCGGCGGTGCGGGGGAACAGTGGTGGCAGCTGAGCCCGGCCGCGGCCGGTGACCTGCTCGATCTCGTCGCCGCCGCCCACGACCTCCACCCGCCCGCGGCCCCACCGCCGCCCGCCGCCCCGGTGCCAGTGCCGGTCGGCCGGGTCCCGCGAGCCGACATCGGACGGGAACCGCCGCAACCCCTGAGCCTGACCGATCCGACTCCCGACACCGCCTCACCCTCCGTACGACAACCGGATACCCCACGCGGAGCCGACGTGTCCCCCGCCCCGGCCTCGGAGCCGCTTTTTGAGCCCACCGTCGGGACGGGCGCGGCCCGCCGGGCCCATGTGCTGCTATTCGGCCGCCCGGCCATCACCGTCGACGGCGCCGCGCTGACCCGCGGCCTGCGGACCCTCAGCCTCGAGGTCGCGGCGTACCTCGCGTTCCACCCCGCTGGTGCCGACGGTGAGGCACTGGCCACCAATCTGCTACCCGATCATGACCCGCGCAAGGCCCGCAACCAGATCTACCGGGCGATCGCGGTGCTGCGCGATGTACTCACCGCCGCCACCGGCGACACCGCCGCCTACCTGACCAGCGGCCCGGCTGGTTACCGCCTCAATCCGGATCATGTCTCGGTCGACCTGTGGGACTTCCACCACGCCCGCCGGCACGCCGGGCGCGCCCGCGACGACGCCACCCGCATCACCGCACTCACCCACGCCGCCGAGCTGTACCAGGCCCGACCACTCGGCGACACCGCCTACGACTGGTCCACCCCCCACATCACCGCCGTCGAACACCACGCCGTCGACGTCCTCGCCGATCTTGCCGACCTTTATGCCGCGGACAACCCTGACCGGGCACTGACCTACCTCGACCAGGCCATCACCCTCACCCCGCACGTCGAGGAGCTGTACTGCCACGCGATGCGCATCCACGCCACCCGCGGACGCCTCGACTCCGTCCGCCGCACCTACCAGCGGCTCCGCGACGCCCTTGACACCCTTGACGTCGACCCCGCTCCGGCCACCGACGCCCTGATGGCCCGCCTCACCCGCGACCCGGCCACCCCCACGATCACACATCCCACGGTCGAGAGATCCCGCCGCATCATACGACCCGCCACCCGCCCCGGCGACCTGCCAGGCGCCGGCAGCTGAGACCGCCCAGGAAGCGCGTCGCAGGTGAACTCTGGAGCGGGTCATATCAGCCAAGAACATGCCAGCACCCCACCCCGGAAAAGAGGCCTGACCCGGCCCCGAACCGGTGCGGCGACGACCACCGCCGAGGGATCGGGATCCCCTTGGGCCGCAGGGGAGGCACACGCTGCTGATGCCGGCCACGGGTGGCCCGGCGGCCGGCTGGCCAGCCTTCTGGCCGAGCGTCGTGCGGGGCCCGGGCCGACGCCAGCGACCGCCGGCTGGCTCTGGCGGTTGGCCGACCTGCTCGCCAGGCATGGTAGGGGCGAGAAAAAAGTGGAACAGCTGCGAAGGTCCGGTTTGAACCCGGACGATTCGATCGCGTTTGGTTCGGCCTGCTGTGTTCCGATCACATTGGGAATCAAGATCTTTTTCCGGATGTGATCGGATAGGTTGCAAGCGTTCGTGACGATCAAACCGCACACAGGCGGTCGGTGTCGTGGCAGGTTCCGTCGCCTGCCCGCCGGGCTGACCGTAGGGCTCGAATCCGGTCTTGGCTCAACTGATCATGGATGTATTGTGGCGATGCTGTCCACCCACCAATCCCGCGGACGAACGTGAACATGGCCGGCGGTTGACCGTCTACCTGTGGCGCGGCTCGGACGAGACCACCCCGACCTTCATCCCATCCAGCACCTAAGGACT
>NZ_CAKJTM010000140.1:0-2002 GCF_917627345.1 Protofrankia sp. CiP3
CGATCAAGGCCTTGCCGGACCAGGACGCGACACGCCCGAACAGCCGGGAGGAATTTTTACGCGAGCCCTTAGTTGAGCCAGGATCCGCGGCGTGTACCGCGCTCACGGAGTGCAGGACGTGTCCGCCGGGGCGATCACGGGCGCCGGAGCCGGCGTGGCCGCGGCGCCCGGGGCAACCGAGCCGGGGGCAGCTGCGCCGCCAGCGGCGGAGGGCGTCCGCGGGGGGATCGCCGGGGATCCCGCCGGTGTCGTCGGCGGGCCGGTCACGCCCGTGAACGAGGTGCCGAGTATCACGACAAGGCCGTTGCTGATCTTTGGGTCCGCGATGGTCTGTGACCCGACGATCAGGCCTGACAGTGTGCGTGCCGCGTCCTCCTGCCCGGCCGGGTAGCGGATCTCCGTGCCGACCTGCCCCGCCGCGCCGGTGGTGGGTTTGAGCGATCCGGCGAACCCCATCGCGCCGAGCATCGTGGTTGTCTGCGCGGCCAGGCCCGACCGCCCGGTCCTGTTGCGGACTTCGGCGATGGTCACCTGGCTTGGCGGCAGGGCCGGAGCGCCGGTGGCGGTGAGGGTGTCGTCGCCGGTTGCGGGCCGCAGCGGCGCGAGGACCCGCGCGAGCCCGGCCGGTTCATAGAACAGCACGTTGCCGTGGGGGGGAATCGTGCCCTGGTCGTCGCTGGCGCCCTCGGATCTCAGCGGCACGTGCGTGGGGATGGTGATGAATGTGACCTTTCCGGCGCCGAGGTCGCTCAGCCGCTGGGCAATTTTGATCATGGCGCCGTTCTCGGTGAGGCCGTTGTCGACCTTGAGCGACCCGCCGACGGCGCCGATCAGTTGTGTGATCCTGACGGGGTTGGTCAGCACACCCGCGCTGGTCGCCTTGTCGAGGAGCTTGGACAGGAACTGCTGCTGGCGGGCGACGCGGTAGGTCTCGTCCGGCAGGGCATGGCGGGTACGGACGAAAGCCAGGGCCTGATCGCCATTGAGATGGTTGATCCCGAACTTTCCGCGCCACTGGGAAAAGTTGTCGTGGAGGTTGGTCGTGCCACCACCGGGCAGTTGAGCGACGCACACGTCCACCCCGCCAACCGCGTCGGTCATGGTCTTGAATCCGGCCAGATCGATCGAGATAAAATGATCAATTTTGAGACTGGTCAGTTTTTCCAGGGTGCGGGTGAGCCCCTCGATGCCGCCGTAGGACAGGACATTGGTGAGTTTGTCCTTGCCGTCGCGGGGGGTCTGGGTGATGCCGGCGGCAACGGTTACGAGGGTGTCTCGGGGAAATGACACCAGGGTGACCGAACCGTCCGTGCCGAAATGGGCGATGATCGTGGTATCCGAGCGGACTCCGTCGACCTGGCCGTACTCACCGTGGGTGCCTGCTCGGCTGTCGTCGCCGAGAAGCAGGATATTCATTTCGCCCGGTCGCTCGGCTGGCCGGTCGCCACTGGGTGACCAGGTCACCCCGGTGACCGAATCGTTGAAGTAGCGGTATGCCGCCCATCCGACAGAGCTGACCGCGAGAACCACCAGGGACAGCATGGCCGCCGCGCCGACGGACAGTGTCCGCAGCGGTGAGCGGCCTCGGCGGTGCCGCACGTTCAGCGGACGCCGTGGGCTCAGCTCTGGCGGCAACGCCAGCCGGCGTATGGATCTGCCACTCACCGGCTTTCTCGAACCTCCTTGGCCGGAGCGATCGCGCGGTGCCGGGTCGACGAGTGAACCTGCACCGTTCTTGATAGCGCGACGCCTGATAACGCGACCGGCAATAGGGGACGCGGCGTCGCGGGGCTGGGGCGCGCACCTCGCGTCATCGCTTCCCATCCATCGCCGCGCGATGCGCGGGTGCCCCGGCTCGTTGGTCGACGCCCAAAACCAGGGCGCACCCCTCCTTCGCTTTGCGATCCATCCACCCGGACGCCACTCCCTGATCGAACGCCCTGTTGCCGGGCGCTCTTAGAGCGACCGGCAACAGGGACGCGGCGTCGCGGGGCTGGGGCGC
>NZ_CAKJTM010000140.1:2617-10451 GCF_917627345.1 Protofrankia sp. CiP3
TCCTCCGCCTTGCGATGTACGCGCCCCAGCCCCGCTCCTTGATCCACGCCCCTATTGCCGGGCGCTCTTAACCCAGTCTGACGTTGCCATGAGACGCACGCCACCACAGCACTGGGTGCGCGAAACGACCAATGGTAACAGTGCGATTACTAAATATCGTCGCTATCGGTCGTCGGCTGGTGGCGGGCTTGCGGCTGGCACGGGCTGGCGATCCCGGCGGCTTCCGGACCTGCGTGGAGAACTGTGATCCTGATATCCCGGGCGCTCTAAAATGTGCAGCGGGTGGTCAGCTCGGTGGCGGTCAGCGCAGGCGTCGCGGGGGTCGGGCCCGCCGTTGGGACGCTGTTCCCGGTGCCTGTCCCGCCCGGTGCCGGGTTGTCTGCCGCCGTCTGGGCGGATGCCACCGCCCGCGCGTCGATGCCGTGGAAGTCGGCGCCGATCACCAGTGTGACGTGCCTGCCCGCGGACCGGTCCGCGCGCAGCTCCACTCCGGGAACCGCGATGCCCAGCGTACGTGCCGCCGCGAGCCCGGCCGGGCCGTAGCGCACCAGCGAGGTCGCTGTGTGCCTGCTCTCGGCACTTCCGACGGTCGCGACTCGGAACCCGGCCGCCGTGAGCTCTCTCGCTGCGCTGATCGCGAGCCCGTTGGTCGTGGTGCCGTTGAGGATGTCGACGGTGACCGATGCCGGTGGGAGGGCCACCGCCTCCGGCGGCGTGGGCGTACTCGTTGCCCCCGGGGCGTCAGCGGGGTTCGGCGCCGGGCCGCCGCGTCCGCGCAGCGGGGCCAGGAACGCCGCGAGCTGCTCCGGGTCGTAGAGCTGGACAGAGCCGTAGCGCCGGAGCTCACCAGCGGCGTTCGCGCCATCGGCCTGGGTGGGCTCCCGGACGGGAATCGTCTCGAAAGTGATCGCGTCGGCGGACATGTCACGCAGCCTGGTCGCGAGGTTGCGCAGGTCGCCCACGCTGGTGCGGTCATCGACGGTCAGCGCTCCCGTCGCGGCCGCGAGCAGGCTCTCCAGCTTCGCCGGATTGGCAAGCACGCCGCTGCTGGTCGCCTTCTGGAAGACGGTGCTGATGAACTGCTGCTGACGCCTGATCCGGTCGAAATCCCCGTCGGGCAGACCATAGCGCTGCCGGACGAAGGACAGGGCCTGCTCGCCGTTGAGATGGTTCTCGCCCACGACACCATGCCACTGGGACCACTCGTCGTGCAGGTTCGAGGTACTGCCATCCGGCAACGGCTGTACGCAGACGGTGACGCCACCGATGGCGTCCGTCATGGCCTTGAATCCGGCGAGGTCGATCGACACGAAATGGTCGATTTTGATGTTGGTGAGGTTTTCGAGTGTCCTGATCAGCAATGGCGGTCCGCCGATTGTGATCGCCGCGTTCAGCTTGTTACGCCCGTGTCCGGGAATAGTGACGAGTGTGTCCCGGGGAAATGACACCAATGTGGTTGTCCCGTTGGCGTCGAGGTGCGCAAGCATGGTCGTGTCGGAGCGCTGCCCGGAGATGATCTCTTCGCTCTGGTACTGGTTGCCGGTGCCCTCTCTGCTGTCGGATCCGACCAGCAGGAAGTTCTCAGTCCCCGGGGCGGCCCGCGGCGGCCGGGCTTCGTCGTCGTCAAGGCCGAGGGTCACCCTGGTGATCTGAGCGTTGAGATAGCGATAGGTGATGTAACCGGCGCTGCTCACCAGGAGAATTGACAGCGACACGACGCCCGCGAGGGCGAGGGCCAGTTTCTGGAGCAGGGAACGTTGCCGTGGGCTGTCGTCCGCCGCTGGCTCGTCCGCCGCTGGCTGGTGGGTGGACGGCGGCGGACCGGCTGGTGGGCCCGCCTGGACGTCACGTGGAGCGGTCACCGTGTCCGCACCTCCGCCCCCGCCGTGACCTGGTGCCGGTTCACGGTCATGTACGTCGTTCAGCTGTCGGTCGGTGCCGCCCGGCGAGCGCGGACGCATTCGCTGCCGCCGCCCTCATGACGGGCGTCAGCCGTGCCGTGGCCATGCGTGGTCCTGGTCGCTTGAAGGTACCCGCCAGGCGCGTGACGCATGCGCGCAGTGGTGCCCCGCCATATGGGCGAGCCATATGGCGGGGCGGCCAAAAGTAACCAAAGGCGGTGCGATCATGTCCCTTTTCATGCGTTCGGGGAGCTCGGCGGGAGCCGGCGGCCCGGCCATCCACGGTGGTTCGGCTGCCTTTCCGGCCGCCGCGGGGCGCACGGTAAGGTTCGGATCATGAAAGCTCTTGTTCTCGCGGGTGGTTCCGGAACGCGGTTGCGCCCGATCACCCACACGTCAGCCAAGCAGCTCGTGCCGGTGGCCAACAAACCAGTCCTTTTCTACGGGCTGGAGGCGATCGCCGAGGCGGGTATCACCGAAGTCGGGATCATCGTGGGAGATACCGCGGCGGAGATCGAGGCCGCTGTCGGTGATGGTTCCGCGCTGGGTATCAAAGTCACCTACATTCGTCAGGAGGCACCGCTGGGTCTTGCGCACGCCGTCCTCGTCGCGCGCGACTTTCTTGCGGACGAGCCGTTCGTGATGTATCTCGGTGACAACCTGATCATTGGTGGTATCGCCGGGTTTGTGGCGGAGTTCAGGCGCAGCGGGCCGGATGCGCTGATTTTGCTGACCAAGGTCTCCAACCCGTCCGCGTTCGGTGTGGCGGAGCTCGGTCCCCAGGGCCGCGTGATCCGCCTCGTCGAGAAGCCGGTGGAGCCGCCGAGCGACCTGGCGCTCGTCGGGGTTTACCTCTTCGGGACGGCCGTCCACGACGCGGTGCGGGCGATCAAGCCGTCCGGTCGAGGCGAGCTGGAGATCACCGAGGCGATTCAATGGTTGGTGGACCGGGGCCACGAGGTCGCGCCGCACCTGGTCGAGGGGTACTGGAAGGACACCGGGCGGCTTGACGACATGTTGGAGACCAACCGCCACCTGCTGGAGTCCCTTGAGCCGGATGTGCGCGGCATGGTCGACGAGGACAGCACGATAGTGGGCCGGGTCGTGATCGAGGAGGGCGCGTCGCTGGTGCGGTCCACCGTGCGCGGACCAGCGATCATTGGCCGCGGCACCACGCTTGTCGACTCCTACGTCGGTCCCTTCACCTCGATCTACTATTCGTGCGCGATCGAAAACACCGAGATCGAGTACTCGATCGTGCTGGAGCGGGCGACGATTCGTGGCATTGGGCGCATTGAGGACTCGCTGATCGGTCGGGATGTCGAAGTCGTTCCGTCGGATGCCCGCCCGCGGGCACACCGGCTCATGCTCGGCGACCACTCCCGGGTCTCGGTCGCCCCGACATCATGATCGTAATATTTTGGCCGGCCAGGATGTCCCGGCCGCGCTGAGAGGATCGCGTCCATAGCGGTTCATGCATAGCGGTTCATGCATAGCGGTTCGTTCATGCCGGGTGGGCACGCGGGATCGGGCGAGCATGCGGGTTGGCGGTGACCGGCCGGCGAGGTCTGCCACACTTGCCTGGTGCGTGTGATGGTGACGGGAGCCGGCGGTCAGCTTGGAGCGGATCTCTGCCGGTTGTTGGAGGCCGATGAGCGGGTCCAGGCCTGGGCGGGTCTCACCCGTGGTGAGCTCGACGTCACCGATGCTGCCCGGGTCCGGGCGGTCGTCGCGGACCAGGCTCGGCCCGCGAAGGTCCAGGGCGGTCTCGTGGTGATCAACACGGCGGCCTGGACGGACGTCGACGGTGCCGAGGCCGACGAGGCGGGTGCCTATGCCGCCAACGCCGCCGCTCCGGCGCGGCTGGCGGTCGCCTGTGCCGAGGCCGGCGCGACCATGGTGCATATCTCCACCGACTACGTCTTCGACGGCATGGCGGACAAGCCCTACGAGACCCACGAC
Organism: Protofrankia sp. CiP3; assembly: GCF_917627345.1. Lineage (NCBI taxonomy): Bacteria > Bacillati > Actinomycetota > Actinomycetes > Frankiales > Frankiaceae > Protofrankia > Protofrankia sp. CiP3. The sequence continues at coordinate 6,481 of NZ_CAKJTM010000140.1, forward strand.
CCGGTCGCGCCGCGCTCGGCATACGGGCGGACCAAACTCGCTGGTGAGCAGGCCGTGCTGGAACTGTGCCCAGCCGCCTACGTCGTGCGGACGGCATGGGTCTACGGCGCGTCCGGGCGTAACTTCGTCCGGACGATCGCGAAGCTCGCCCGTGAGCGGGACACCCTGGCGGTGGTCGATGACCAGCGCGGGTCACCGACCTGGACGGTGGATCTCGCCGCGGGGCTGATCGAGCTCGCGGCATCCGGGGCCAGGCCGGGGATCTATCACTGCACCGGCGGTGGCGACACGACCTGGTACGGATTCGCTCGGGCGGTCGTCTCCGAACTCGGGCTGGACCCCGCGAAGGTCAGGCCGACGACGACGGGCGCGTTCCCCCGGCCGGCTCCGCGCCCGTCCTACTCGGTGTTGTCGTCCCGCTCATGGACGGACGCGGGCCTGACGCCGCCGCGCCCGTGGCGGGTTGCGCTGGCCGCGGCGTTCGCCGAGTCCGGTGACGCCCTGCGCGGGTAGCCGGGCGTTTCGCGGGTGTCGGCGGGCTCGGACAGGCGCGGGATCCGGTTCTTTGGTCCGGGACGCTACCGTTGGGGCGTGACGACCAAGACCAGCAGCTTGATCGCCCCCGCGGGGCAGGGCCGACCTGTCCTGGTCGCGGTGGCGTGGCCATATGCCAACGGCATGCCCCATCTGGGGCACATCGCCGGTGCCTATCTGCCGGCTGACATTTTCGCGCGCTATCACCGGATGGCGGGAAACCGGGTCCTCATGGTGTCCGGGAGCGACACCCACGGTACGCCGATCACTGTCCGTGCCGATGCTGACGGCGTGTCGCCGGTCGAGATCGTCAATCGTTACCATCCGGAGTTCCTGCGTATCTGGGATGATCTCGGGATCAGCTTCGACCTGTTCACCTCGACGATGACCGACAACCATCGTGAGGTTGTCCAGGAGGTGTTCACCCGGCTCCGCGAGGCCGGCTACATCACGCCGCGGGAGACCGTCCAGTTCTTCGATCCGCAGGCCGGCCGGTTCCTGCCGGATCGGTACGTGGTCGGCAGCTGCCCTTTCTGCGCCTACGGCGAGGCTCGTGGTGACCAGTGCGAGAACTGCGGCCGTACGCTTGACCCCGATATCCTGCTGGATCCGCGCAGCAAGATCACTGGTGCGCTTCCGGAGAAGCGGGCCACCACGCACTTCTTCCTGCGGCTGTCGTCCCTTGCCGATGACCTGCTGGCGTGGCTGGAAACGCGCCAGGGCTGGCGCCGGCATGTCATGAACTGGTCGTTGCAGTTCGTCAAGGACGGTCTGCACGACCGGGCGATCACTCGGGATCTTGACTGGGGTGTGCCGCTGCCCACCGACGAGCTCGGTCCGGGCAAGCGCATCTATGTCTGGTTCGAGGCGGTCATCGGCTATCTGTCGGCGAGCCGGGAGTGGGCGGCCCGGACGGGCGACCCGCAGGCCTGGCGCGACTGGTGGCAGAATCCGGACGCGGTCAGTTACTACTTCGTCGGCAAGGACAACATTCCGTTCCACACGGTGATCTGGCCCGCGATGCTGATCGGCTACGGTGGGCTGGACCTGCCGACCGACGTCCCGGCAAACCAGTACGTGACGTTCGGTGGCGCGAAGGCGTCGAAGTCCGCCGGGATCGGGCGCGGGGTCCGCGAGTACCTCGATCGGCTCCAGCCGGACGCGCTGCGTTACTCGCTGGCGACGGTGCTGCCCGAACAGAACGACACCGAGATCACGGACGCGGATATCATTCGGCGCATCAACGACGAGCTGATCGCGAACTGGGGCAATCTCGTCAACCGGGTGATGGCCCAGATCGGCAAGCGTTTCGACGGCCGGCTGCCGGCAGCCGGCGAGCTCGGCGGCGTGCACGCCGAGCTGATCGCCTCGGTGGACGCGGGCCTGGCCCGCGTCGGCGAGCTGATCGAACGCGTGGAACTGAGGGCGGCGCTGCGGGCCGCCATGGACATCTCCGGCGAGGTGAACGCCTACCTCTACCGCGAGGAGCCGTGGAAGACGGTCAAGGTTGACCCGGACCGGGCCGGGCGCAGCCTGGCCGTGTCGATTCAGGCGATCTCCGGGATCACGACCGCGCTCGCGCCTTTCCTGCCGTTCACCTGCCTTCAGCTTGCGGAGGTGCTCGGCATCAGCCTGGACCGCTGGGAACGGCAACCGGTGCCGGCTGGCACCACCCTGAGCTGGTCCGGCGCGCTGTTCACCAAGCTTGAGCCGGACGCCCTGAGCTGATCCGACCGCTGGCCGCTGCTGGCGGCAGCCAGCGGCCAGCGGCGCATGCACGCCGCGTCTCCCGCCGGACCGGCGTGGCGCGCAGGCAATGCGGCCCACGGGGGGCGGGCTGGTCCGGTTCGCCGACGTTCGCACTGCCCGTCGCCGGCGGCCTGGTGGCCGCATGATTGGGCGTACACGCTGACGCTGTTCCGCGCCTGTTGTCCGCCTGCGCCGTGTGTGCCAGGTGGCTGGATCCGTTGACTGGCGGAAAGCGGTTCTTTCGGCCGTCCGCGGAGGGCGGACGCGGTATTTTCCGGCCCGAGAACTGGTGCCTGGGCTTACCGGAACCGGCCGTACGTTCCTGTCTCCAGGCCAGTCGGTTCAGAACGTGTCGGATGACCGACACGTTCGACGACGAGCGACCGGTAATAGGGGTGCGGCGCATCCCAATCCCGCTCCTTGATCTACACCCCTGTTGCCGGGCGCTCTACGCCGTCGGGATTGTGTGACATGATGCTGATGCTTGTGATGCTGGGGGTGAGTGGTGGCGCAAGTGTTCATCAGCCATGCCAGCGCAGATTCCGCTGTTGCGTCCTCGGTCGCCGGCTGGCTGCGGCAGGAGGGGCACGAGATATTCCTCAGCGGGGATCCCGAATTCGGGATGGCCGTTGGTGATGTCTGGCGGCAGCGGCTGTTCGACAAACTGTTCCACGCCGATGCGCTCCTCGCGGTCGTGACCCAGGCGTTTCGTAAGTCGGAGTGGTGCGCGGCGGAGATCGGGGCCGCGTTGGTGACCGGTTTGCGGATTCTGCCGCTGTTGGCCGGGCCGGCTGTGTCGAGCCCCCTGCTATCGAGCGCCATCACCCAACAAGCCGTGCTGGAGGACGACGAGACGACTGCCCGCGCGCGGCTGCTGGAAGCGTTACGCCGGATGGATGGGGCCGGTGTCGCCACGTCGGCCGAGCAGGTGGTGTATCCGGGGCTGGCGGCATTCACCGCGGGGCAGGTGCGGATGTTCTTTGGGCGCACGACGGAGAGCCGCCGGCTCGCCGGACGATTACGCACGCCGACTGATTCCGCGGGCGGGGGTTTGCTGCCCGTTGCCGGCCCCTCGGGGTGCGGGAAGTCGTCACTGGTCCGGGCCGGGCTGGCGCCGTTGCTGGAGGCCGATCCGGACTGGCTGGTGCTGGCGCCGCTGGTGCCGGCGGCCAGCCCGAACACTGATCCGGGCGTGGAACTGGTCTGGCTGTTGACGTCCGCCGGTCGCGCGCGTGGCCTGCTCTGGACGGCCAGCGAGGTCGCTGACACCATCGGCCGGCCAGGAGGCATCACCCGCCTGGTTGCCGATCTCCTCGCCGCGGGGTCGGCCCGTTATCTCCTGATTATTGTGGATCAGGCAGAAGAGCTTCTGACCCGTACCGCCGACACCGAATGCCGACGGTTCGTGACGGTGTTGCTGGAGGCCACCGGAGGGCCAGTACGCGCCGTGGCGACCATCCGGTCGGACTATCTCGACCCGCTGAGGGGACTCGCGAAGGACATCGGCTTGCCCATCGGGGATCCGTTCCGGGTCACACCGCTGGAACCGGAGATGCTGCAACAGGTCATCACCAGGCCGGCGCGCCGGGCCGGCATCACCGTTGACGAGGACCTGTGCAGACGTCTGGTCGCCGACACCGGCAGCGGGGATGCGCTTCCCCTGCTTGCCTTCGTCCTGGCTGAACTGG
>NZ_CAKJTM010000141.1:0-9810 GCF_917627345.1 Protofrankia sp. CiP3
ATGCGACCTTCGCGCAGCCCTGGGGCCACACCCGGTGGCCCACCGACCACGAGGCCCTGACCAAGGTGCGCGAGCTGCACGCCGAGTGCTCCTTACGAGCTGCTGTAGCCCTGGGTGCCCGCACGGCCGGCTCCTTCATCCACGCTCCCCCGCCTCCCTACCAGGTCACCGGCAGCTCGCGCACGCCGTAGATGGCCGTGTCCGTGCGCCAGGTGACGTCCTCGAGCGGGATCGCGAGCCGCAGATCCGGGAACCGGTCGAACAGCCTGCGGTAACCGACGCGCAGCTCGATCCGGGCCAGCTGCTGGCCCAGGCACTGGTGGATGCCGTGGCCGAACGCCACGTGGTGCACCGCACCCCTGGTGATGTCCAGCTCGTCCGGGTTCTCGAACTTCTCCGGATCCCGGTTGGCCGCCATGCCCGAAGCGACGACGGACGAACCCGCCGGGATAAGCCGGCGGCCGATCTGCACGTCCTGGGTGACGAGACGCACCTGGCCGATGCGGATGATGCCGTTGAACCGCAACAACTCCTCCACTGCGGTGTCCACAAGGGACATGTCGGCCTTCAGCTTCGCCAGCTGTTCCGGGTGATGCAACAGCGTCAGCGTGCCAAGGCCGAGCATATTGGCCGTGGTCTCGTGTCCGGCAGTCAGCAGCATCATCGCAATGCCGGCCAGCTCGTCGTCGGTCAGCGGCCGCTCGGCCTCCCGCTGCGCCTCGATCAGCCCGGACAGCAGGGCGTCGTCCGGCTCATTCCTCTTCTGCCGAACCAGTTTCAGCATGAACGCTGCCAGCGCGTCCCCGGCCGCGATCACCTGCTCGGGGGTGGTCTTCACGCTGAGCAGCGTGGCCGTCTGCTGTTCGAAGAACGCATGCTCAGAATAGTCCACACCGAGCAGCTCACAGATGACCAGCGACGGCACCGGCAGCGCGAAGTCGGCGACCAGGTCGGCGACCGGTCCCCTCGACGCCATGTACTCCAGCTGATCGGCGACGATCTGCTCGATCCTCTGCTCCAGCCTCTTCATCCGCTTGACGGTGAACTGGCCGGTGAGCTGCTTGCGGTAAAAGCCGTGCACCGGCGGGTCCTGGCTGCTGAACAGTCCAGGCCTCTCAAATCGGTCGCCGAACAACTCCTTGGACACCTTGCGAATCGGGCTGATCCGCTGCCGGCCGCGGGAGCTGAACGTCTTCGGGTCGGCAAGCACGCTCTTCACGTCGGCGTACCTGGTGACAAGCCAGCCGATCTCGCCATCAGGGTAGAGCAATGGGCTAACCGGGAACTCGGCGCGCAGTTCGCCAAGGCGACGCGGCGGATGGAACGGGTCCTCGGAGACATACGGGAGCGGAGCGGGTTCGGGCAGCCGGTCCGCAGCGGAGTGCGCTAACGGGCAACGGCCTACCGGCTGGTCGGCGATCTCGGTCATCGTGGTCCCCTCGTCGGAATGCCCGCACACCGGTTGTGCAGAACTGTGGTAACGGCGCACGGCTGGAATTCCCTTATCCGCTCTGCGCGTTCCGCATCGGTCAGCCCGGGATCGAGGATCACGTCGTTGAGCTTCTCGTACTCACCCTGATCGATCACCATGCGGCTCACCTCCCTGCCGAGGTCGTGCGTCACGAGCCGGCGGCAAGTCATCAGAACAGTCGAGTTGTCGACCACCCGGCTCAGGATCCGGAGATTCGCCGCCGGCCAGCGCGGCACCTCGGCGACGTCGCGGTTCACGGTTCCGCCCCGGCGACGCCCCAAACGAGATCGGCAGCCTCGGGCGAACGCAGGTCGGGGGCATGCACCGTCATCGTGACCGGTGGCTCCTGTTGCGTGGGCGCGAGGTGCAGCCGCTCGATCCCCGGTTCGAACGTCGGCGGGACCTCGGCCGCGCAGTCGCAGTCCTCGGTCCGGAAACCGGCGAATCTGTAGGCGACCTCGGCCATCCGGTTACGGTCTGTCCTGCAGAAGTCGGCGACTAGGTGGACCCCCGCATTTGCCGCAGCGTCGGCCAGCCAGCGCAGTAATATCGTGCCCGCGCCGGAGAAGACCACACGGCATGATGTGGCGAGCAGCTTGACGTTCCATGCGTGCTCAAACTTCTCGATCAACAGCACGCCCACCGCGCCGTACCCACCGAACTTGTCGTCGAGCGTGACCACGAGCACCTCGTGGGTCTCGTCCGCGAGCAGTGAGCGCAGCGCCTCGCCCGAGTAATGCACGCCGGTGGCGTTCATCTGGCTGGTGCGCAGGGTGAGTTCCTCGACTCGGGCGACCTCCTCGTCGGTGGCGCGTACGACCCGAAGAACGATGCCGAGCGTGCGCAGGAAGTCCTCGTCGGGGCCGGCGAACTCGGACCTTGCGGTCGCCCGGCGGGCCGCCGCCTTGTACATCTGGCGGCGCCGCCGTCCGTCGACGGTTATCACCGTGGGCGTGAACTCGGGCAGTTCGAGCAGCTCAGCTGCGCGCTCCGCCTCGTAGCAGCGCACCTCGGGATGGTGGTACGAGACGTCGGCGCGCTCGACCGGCATGTCGTCGATGAAGGCGATCGTCCCCAGTGCGAACGAAAGTTCGTCTGCGATCTCTTTGACCATGACGGACTTGGGCATCCAGCCGATACGCGGCACGACGAAGTACTCCGCCACGCCGAGTTCCTCCAGTTGGCTCCACGTGCTATCGAAGTCGTTGCGGCTGGAGACTGATTGCAAGATGCCGCGCTCATCGAGTCCGACGATCACCTCCCGGACGGCGTCGCTCAAGGCGACCTTGTCCTGCTCTGCGAGCGTCCCCTGCCATAGTGTGTTGTCGAGGTCCCAGATCAGGCATTTGACCAGCGTCGGCGCGTTCGCCATCAGATGGCTCCCTAGATTTCCCACAGCGTGACGATCCACGCCGCCACGGGGCTGTTGTTGAGCACCAGCACGAAACCCCCGCGGCTCAGGCCCCCCAGGGACACGACCCGCTGGAGGTTGAGCACGACGTCCATGGCCCCGAGGTGCCCGGCGTCGGCGAGGTGGGCCCGGCAGAACCGGTGGATCGGCAGCTCAAGGGTCTGCTCGTAGAACCGGAAGGCGCTCTCGGTGACGTTCTGCATCAACGTCGCGGAGACATCTGCCTTCGTGATCCCGGCGTCGTTGAGTACGCCGTCGACTAACGCACTCAACCGGACCCTGCTGTGCATGGCCAACTCGAAGCTGTACCGGTCGCGCGAGCGGCATTCCTCGCGCCATTCCGGCATTGGGCCGCTTTTGTAGTCGACATAGAACAGGTCGTGGAAGGTGCCGTCGGTCTCCTGTCGGTGGGCACGCAGCACCGGCCGCCCGTCGCGCACGACGGTCATGGCGTAGGCGCCATCGCCGATTACAGTCACCGGATAGCGGATCCGGAACGCCCCGGTCGGCAGGCTGGCGAAGGTGATCAGCACACTTTCGCGGCTCGGGTCCGCGATCAGCAGATCGCGGGCAAGGGCCCAGGCCGCAGACGAGCCCGCGCATCCGAGACCGTCCACGGCGAAGGCGAAGGCGCCCTTGACGTCGCCGTGCGCCTGGGCCTTGCAGACGTCGGACCCGATCAGCACATCCGGCGCGCGCGGCCCAACCATGATCATCAAATCGGGGTTTCCCCCGTACTCTTCGAGCAGCTTCCTGCAGGCCCGGCCGGCCAACGAGCCGACGTCACCGTCCTCGAACACGCCGACCGTGCGCACGCCGGAGGTCTCCAGGAACTCTCGCTCCTTTGACCCGAGCCTGGACAGTTCGGGCAGCTCGGCCACGGCGACCCGCCTCTGCGGCAACAGGCACGTGATCGCTCCGATGCCGATCGTCATCGGCCCACTCCCATCACCCGATCGGCGAGAATCAGCTGGCTAATCTCGCTGCTGCCCTCGATGATCTCCATGAGCTTGGCGTCCCGGTACGCGCGGGCAACGACGTGCCCATCCTGAGCGCCCGCGGAGGCCAATACCTGAACCGCCGTCGCGGCACCCTGGGCCGCCGCACGGGAGGCGACGAGCTTCGCGAGCACGGCCCCCGTGAACTGGTCGGGTGAACCGTCGTCCCAGCAGTCGCTGGCCCGCTCGCAGGCCAGAGTCGCGGTGCGCTCCGCGACGTACAGTTCCGCCAGATGACGGGCGACGAGCTGGTGCCTGGCGATCGGCACGCCGAACTGCTCCCGGTCGCGCGCGTGCGCCGTTGCCGCCGCCAGGCAGGCGCGCAGAATTCCGACGCAGCCCCAAGCGACCGAGAGGCGGCCGCAGGTCAGCGCGATCGTGGTGAGCATGGCGAGGGACTGCCCGGCGGCGCCGAGCAGGTTCGTGCGCGGAACGCGTACCGCGTCGAGCGTCACCGTCGCGTGCCCGGCGGCGCGGCAGCCCATCGGCGACTGAGCCGGATCACGCCGAACGCCCGGGCTGGTCACCGGAACGATGACGGCCGCGCCACCGTCGCCGTAGCGGCCAAAGACAACGAGCAGATCCGCGTACACAGAGGCCGTGATCCAGGTCTTGACGCCGTCGACGACGAGGGTGTCCCCGTCCTCGCGGATCCGGGTGGACATGGCCGACAGGTCGCTCCCGGCGTCCGGTTCGCTGAACGCGACGGCCGCGAGCTCGCCACCGGTGAGGCGGCGTAGGTAGTGCTCGCGCTGGGTACGGTCGCCGAGCCGCGAGACGGTCCAGGCGCTCATCTCCTGAGAGGTCATGACGCTGCGAAGCGAGCTGCACAGGGAGCCGACGTGGGCGGTCAGCTCCCCGCACTCCCGGCCGGTCAGGCCGAGCCCGCCGAACTGCGTCGCGATCTCGGGGCACAGCAGGCCCTTGCCGCCGAGTCCGCGCAGCAGGTCCAAGGGAATCTCGCCGGCCAGATCCCAGCGCCCGGCCGCATCACCGACCGCCTCGGTCACGATCGCAGGCAGGTCCTCACGCATCGGCGGCTTTCCCCAGCCGCTGCACCAAGTCGGTCATCGCGCGCACGGTGCGGAAGTTGGCCAAGGCGAGGTCCTCGCGCTCGATGGAGACGTCGAAGGCTTTTTCCACGAAGACGACGAGCTCCATCGCGAACAACGACGAGAGCACCCCGGAGTCGAACAGGTCCTGCCCGACCTCCCACTCGATCTTGGTCCGCTCGACGAGGAAGTCAAGCAGTCGCTGTTCGATTATCGCGATCGTCAGTTGCTCGGAGGCCGATTCAGGCATGACGCACTCCTTTTCTTTCCGGTGATGATCGGTCTGAGACGAGCGCTGCGGGTCCGGCGCCAGCTTGCGCGCCAAGGTGATGCCGTCGGCCATCGGGATGAGCGACAGCTCGACGCGAGCGTCGTCGCGCAGTGCGGCGTTGAGCTCCCTGATGGCAAGCGTGTCAAGGTCCTGCGCGGCAGGATCCACGACCCGGCCGAAGAACAGGGTGTTGTCGAGGATGATCAGGCCGTCCGGCCGTACCAGGGTCAGCGCGCGCTCGAAGTACTCGGGATAGCCGGTCTTGTCCGCATCGATGAAGACCAGGTCGAAGCTGTCGGGGCCCTGCTCGGCGAGGAGCGCGTCGAGCACCTTTGTGGCCTTGTCGAGCCGCAGTTCGATCCGGTCCGCGACGCCCGCGCGCTCCCAGTACCGCTGGGCGATGCGCGTCCAGCGCTCGCTGATGTCGCAGGTCACGAGACGGCCTCCGGACGGCAAGGCGCGTGCCATGCACAACGCGCCGTAGCCCGTGAACGTGCCGAGCTCCAGCACGTTGCGGGCGCCCACGAGGCTGGTCAAGAGGGCCAGCAACTGGCCCTCCTCTGGCATGGTGACCATCGCGGCGAGGGCGCTCATACCGGCGGTCTCGGCCGCCAGATCGCGCAGTACCTCGTCGTCGCGCAGGGAAACGTCGCGCACGTACTGCTGGAGTACGTCGCTCACCTCGACCTGGCCCGCCATCAGAACGTCCCGTATGCGTAGAAACCACGGCCGGTCTTGCGGCCGAATTCGCCCTCGGCGACCTTCCTCAGCAGCAGCGGCGAGGGGCTGCATCCCATGTCACCGGTCCGCTCGTGCAGCACGCGTAGCGAGTCGACCAGGTTGTCGATCCCGATGAGGTCAGCCGTGCGCAGCGGGCCGCTCGGGTGGCCGAGGCAGCCCTCCATGAGCGCGTCCACGTCCTCGACCGACGCTCGCCCCTGTTCGACGAGGTCGGCCGCGGCGTTGATCATCCGGTGCAGCAACATGCTGGTCACGAAGCCAGGCCCGTCTGCCACGACGATCGGCCTGCGCCCGAGCCGCTCGACCAGTGCCCTGACGACGGCCAGCGCCGCGTCGCCGGTCTGCGGCCCGCGAATCACCTCGATCGTCCTGATCAGCGACGGCGGGTTCATGAAATGGACGCCGACGAGGTCCTCGGGATGCGGCACCGTTGCGGCAAGCTCGGCGACCGGGATCGACGACGTGTTCGTGATACGAGGTGTACCGGGAGCGACCGCCGCCGCTATCTCGTTGTGCAGCTTGACCTTCGTCTCGAAGTGCTCGGTGACGGCCTCGATGACAGTGATCGCGCCCTCGACGCCCTCCGACGACTCCGAGGTGGTCAACCTGCCGATCGGCACGTCCGGCAGCGCACCCATCAGCTGGGCCTGCCTAAGGTGTCCGCGGACCTCACCGGCCGCAGTGGCGAGCCTGTCCGGATCCACGTCCACCAGCAGAACCGGAACGCCGTGCCCGAGCGCGAGCGCGGTGATGCCGACTCCCATGACGCCGGCGCCGAACACGACGATCCGGTCGCCGCCAGCTCCAGTCATATTCATGCGATCCGTTCCGTGCTAGATGGCTGATTCCAGGAGTTGAGGTGCTGTCTGCCTGCGGGCATCGGGCGAGGGTGTCGATGAGCACGTCGCGCACGGCGACCTCATGAATCGAACACGGCTCCCCACCGCTCACGGAAGGAACTCTTTTACCCGCACCGCGCGTTCTTCGTCGGTCAGGTCAGGATCGAGGATCAGGTCGGTGAGCCGCTCGTACTCGCCCTGGTCGATCACCATGCGGCTCTTCTCTCGGCCGACGTCGTACTTCATGAGCCGACGGCCGGTCATCAAGACGGTCGAATTCCCGACCACCCGGCTGAGGATCCGGAGATTCGCCGCCGGCCATTCGCTCAACTGCGCGGCGATTTCGCCGATGCTGGCGGCGAAATCGGCTTGCGAACGCGCCACTGCCTTGAACCGGTAGAGCCCCGACCACCCTTTCACCGGAGAAAGCCGTTCGAGCAGCCACCACTCGCCGTCGGGCACCATGCGGAACTCGAAGCCGTCCTGCAGCTGCACCTCACTGGTGATCTTCAGCGGACCGAAGGGGGTCGGTTCGCTGTAGCCGACGTCAGCGATCCACTGCTCGCCGTCCAGGTCCACCAGCACGGCCAAGTGCTCGATCTCAGGCCCGAACCGGCCACTCGGCAGTCGCGTGCTCGCCGCCAGCCTGTGCGCCGTGAAGCCGAGCTGTTCGAGCAGTTGACGGAACGACTCGTTCAGCTCGTAGCAGCTTCCACCGGCCCGGCTGACGATCGAACGCTGAAAGGCCTGGACGACGTCGAATGCGGCGCCGGTCAGGAACTCGTCATCGTTGGGCTGAGTGTGGTAAGGCACAGCCCGGACGTGGCTTTCATGGAGACCTCGAAGGGCTCGCAGGCTGGGATCCAGCGGCCCCTCGTAGCCGATGGCGGCGAGGTACTGACCAACGTCAAGCATGGGTCTGCTCTTTTCTCATCAGCTCCATCAATCGCTCGGCGATCATGGATGGGGTCGGGTGGTCGAACACCAGGGTCGCGGGCAGGGGCGCCCCGGTCAGCCTGGTGAGCCGGTTACGGAGCTCGACCGCCGTCAGCGAATCGAATCCGATGTCGAGCAGCGGGCTGTCGATGGCGACCAGGTCCCGCCCGGCTGTGCCGAGGATGACGGCTGCTTCGGAGCTGACCAGGCCCGCCAGGTGCTGAACCTGGGCCTGCGGCGCCATCGCGGCCAGCGTCGCCTGCAGCGCTCCCACATCGCTGGCGGCGGCGGTGCGGCGCTGCGGTCCGGCCGCCAGCATGCGCGCCACCGGCCACGCCCACGGCGCCCCGGGGACCGGCCCGTCGTGACGGCGCAGGACGGCCATATCCAGCACCATCGGAACGAGTACCGGACGTCCGCCGTCGAGCGCCGCGTCGAGCAGCGCCATCCCCTCGGCGGTTTCCAGCGCACCCATCCCGGCCTGGGTTATCCGGGCCACGTCGCCCTCGGTCCTATACCCGGTCATCGTGGTGGCTTCAGCCCAGTAGCCCCAGGCCAGGGACACCGCGGCCTCACCGGCGGCCCGGCGGCGGGCGGCAAGAACATCGAGATAGCTGTTTGCGGCCGCATAGTTCGCCTGCCCCGGGGTGCCCAACACCCCCGCACCAGAGGAGAACACCACGAACGCCGCCAACCCCATCCCACGAGTCAGCTCGTCCAAGTGTGTGGCCGCATCCGCCTTCGGACGAAGCACCGTCTCCAACCGCTCCGGAGTGAGCCCGCCCAGAACCGCGTCGTCCAAGACGCCAGCGGTATGAATCACCCCGCTGAGCGGCGCCGGTACTTCGGCAAGCAGGGCTTGGGTTTGAGCCCGGTCGGCGACATCGCAGGCCACGATCCGCACATCCGCGCCGGCGGCCTCCAAGTCGGCACGCAACCGCGCGGCTCCTTCAGCGGCCGGGCCTTGTCGTGAAGCCAGAACCAGACTCCGAACCCCGTGCGCGGCGACCAGATGCCGAGCCACCAGCCCACCCAAGGTCCCGGTCCCGCCAGTCACCACCACACAGCCAGCACCCAGGCCCCCAGCCCGCACGGTGCCGTCGACGTGCTCGGCCCGGGTGAGCCTGGGAGCTTCGACCTGCCCGTCCCGCAGCCGGATCTGCCACTTGTCGGCCGCCGCGGCCCGGCCGAGCAACCCCACCAAGCCCGTTAGCTCGGTGCCGGGGTCCGGATCGGCGAGGTCGACCAGCAGGATCCGGCCGGGGTTCTCAGCCTGGGCCGAACGGGTCAGTCCTGCGACCGCGCCCGCCACCGGATCGTCGCCCGCACCTCGGACGACCACGGCCAGCCGAGCCTCACGAGAGGCCGGCTCGGTCGTGAACGCCTGCAACACTTCCAGCACCCGCGCCAGAACCACCCGGACCCGCGCCAGCTCACCCTCGGCGGAGTCAGCGATCAACGGTTCCGCGTCGAGGATCAACCACCCCGGCTCGTCCTCGCTCAGCGCCTCCAGGTCCGCCACGTCGGCGATCACGACGCGGCCCGGGTGATCGGCGGCGACCGTGTCGCCGTCGCCGGTGGCATGAGTGGCCCCGACGAGGGCGGGCGTCCATTCGACGGCCAACATCATCGCTACGGCTCCGCCCGCGGAGGAGGCGGTGAGCTCCGACGGCATGAGGGGGCGTGAGGTCAGGGCGGCGAAGGTCAGGACCGGGTCTCCGGCGTGGTCAGTCAGGTTCATCCTCAGTCCGTCGGGGCCCTGGGCCGCCTGGATTCGGACGGTGGTGGCGCCGGTGGCGTGCAGGACGACGCGGTTCCACGAGAACGGGACCATCACGCCTCCGGTGTCGCTGGGCGGTGCGGTGGCCATGGACAGGTGCAGGGCGGCGTCCAAGATGGCGGGGTGGATTCCGTATTCGGCCACGTCGGTTCCGGTGTCCTTCGGGAAGTGCACTTCCCCGAACATCTCCCCTTCTCGTGTCCAGGCCGTGGTCAGGCTCCGGAACGACGGCCCGTAGCTGTAGCCGTGTTCGAACAGCCGCTCGTAGAAGCCGTCCAAGGGCACCGGTTCGGCGCCCGGTGGCGGCCAAG
>NZ_CAKJTM010000142.1:0-9419 GCF_917627345.1 Protofrankia sp. CiP3
GGCGGTAGCGGTCCTCGGCCGCCGCATAATCCCCCCGCGCCTGGGCGATCATGCCGAGCCGGTGGGTGAAGGCGGCGGCGAGCCGGCTGGTGGGGGGCAGGCGGGTCAGGGTGTAGCGGCAGGTTTGTTCTTCCCAGTCCCAGGATCCCCAGGTGTGCAGCTGCTGGCAGGCAGCGCCGGTGGTCGCGTCCAGGCCGTCGTGGTCGCCGGCTTGCAGCTGGTGGTGGCCGGCTTCGAGGAGCTGGGTGACGTCAGCGAGCCGGTCTTGGGGCCAGACGTCGACACGCCATTGCCAGTAGGCGGCGGCACGGCGGTGGGCGTCGACGGCCTGGTCGGGGCTGGTGCGGGCGAGGATGGCGGTGGCGGTCCAGCGGTGCACGGTGAAGCCGGTCTCGTCGCCGTCCGGTCCGGTGGTGGGGGTGAGCAGGCCGAGGCCGAGCAGGACTGTGACCGCGGCCTCGAAGCCGGCGGGCACGTCCAGCGGCGGCCGCCGCAGCTCTTCCACGTAGTTTCGGTACGCCTCGGCCTGGGCGGCGGTCAGACCGGCCTCGGCGAGGGTGGTGGCGCCACGGGCCTGGGCCTCACCAAGGAGCCGGTTGATCTCGTCGAGCTGGTTGTTTCGGTCGGGGTCGATGGCGGGTGGTGGGATGGTGGGGGAGATCTGCCAGGCCAGGCCCGCGGTGTCGACGAGTAGCCGGTAGACGGCGGCGCCGGCGAGTAGCCGGCGGGCGTGTGGGATCGGGTCGAGGCGCGCAAGCAGACTATCGAGGACGATGTCGTCGACGGCGAGGGTGACGGTTTCGGCGAGCGCCCGGTCCAGGTCGCCGGCCACACCGGTGTACCAGGCGGCCGGGTCGTCGATACCGCGGGCGGCCAGGGCGGCTTCGAGTTTGTCGGCGATGTCGTCGAAGCGGGCCTGGCCGCCGGCGAGCAGGGCGTCGAGGTATTCCAGGGTGCGGGGGTGACCGCCGACGTCGGCGATCGCCCGGGCCTGCTCGGCCGGGCTGAGGGCGTCGAGCTGCGGGAGACGCCACAGCAGTTTGCGGGCTTCGGGGACCGACAAGGGGCCGAGGTGATGGTGGTGCAGCCGGCGGGCGGTGGTCCGGTCGACCGGCAGCGGGAAACGGCTGGTGACCAGAAGCTTCGCCCGGCCGGGTAGGCCCGTCCAGGCTCCGAGGAACGCGGCGAGCTGGTCGTCGAGGAAGGTGTGCCCGGCTGCGGTGCCGGCCGGGGTGAGGGTGTCTTCGGCGTTGTCCAGCAGCAAGGTGACCGCCACGGCGGGCAGGAGATGCTGGGCGAGTCGGTCAAGTCGCTGCCTCCACGGGGTCTGTCCGGAGCGCAGGACATCGATGAGCCGGTGGCGAACATCAGCCTCGTCTATGTTGCGGGCGAAGCACCAGTCCGCCAGTTCGGCGGCGATGGTGGTCAGGATCTGGTCGACGGCGACCGGGCCGGACAACGACACCACCAGCCCCGCCTGCTCACCGAGGGCGGCGACGAGTTCCGCGGCCAACGTGGACTTGCCTACCCCACCCAGACCGTGCAGGACCACCCCGGCCGTCGCACCGCGCAGGGCGCGGGTCAGGGCGCGCAGTTCGCTGCGGCGACCGACGAACTCGCCGACCCGGCGGACCGTGATCCCGCCGGCCAGCGTCGGCTCGGCCGGTTCGACGATGGTCTCGAAGGCGGCAGTCGGGTCGTACAGCGGGAGGGACGGGCCGCGCAGGAACAACGCCGGGGTCGCCCACTCCGCCAACCCGGCGCGGCGGTCCGACGGCGGCAGATCCACCCGTTCGCCTTCGACGGCCTGACGGGCGTCGGCTAGGGCGGCCAGCGGGTCCGGGTCCGCCCGGCCGGACAGCTCCCGATACAACCGGGACACCAGGTCGGTGGCATACAGGTCGCTGACCGGCGCGGTCATCGCCAGCACCGCCGGCACACCATGCGCGAGCAGCCCGCGGGCCAGCCCGGGCAGCAGGTCCGCCCCACCCCCGCCGGCGTTCCCCTGCGCCTCGGTGTCGTCGCCGGGTCTGCGGTTCGGGTGGGATGTCGGGCTGGTCAGGGCGGTGGAGCAGCCCGCGAGCACGACCAGCGGTACCCCCCGCTTGGGCACCAGCACCTGTTCGGCGAACGCCTCGGTATCGATCGGGTCGGCGTCACCGTCGTTGGTTTCCAGGACGAGGTGGCCGGGACGGGCGTGACACGAGATGTGCAGGATGTGGAACCGCTCCTGCTGCAGCGCCGTCCGGATCGCGCTCCGGCTGCCCCCGTTGAGGATCCGCACATACGCCGCGCCGTTACGGCGGGCCGGCTCGACCGCATCCAGGATCCGGGCCAGCTCGGCCTCATAGTCCAACAACACCCCGCCGCCGCGTTCCGGACTCGCGATCACCGCGAGGATCCGCAGCGGCCCAGCAATGCCCATCGCCGGGGTCGGCCCCAGGCCCGTGACCGTCCGATGCAGCCACACCGACGGGTGCAACACCAGCGGCCGCGTCTGCCCGGGCAGGGTCACCGTCTCCCAGGGCAGGTCCGCCAACCCGCCGCCCTGGTCGTCGGCGATCTCGAGGGCCAGGCGCAGCGGCACCCCACCGGCCACCGCCGCGTCGACCTCGCCGGCCAGGCCGGTCGCCACCGCGGCGGGCAGGAACCGCTGGCCGAGCATCCGCCCCACCGCCCGCAACGCGCCATCGACCGGATCGACCGCGGCCCCGCTACTGCCGGCCGCCGCCTTGTGCAGCGTGGCGGCCGACCGGTGGGTACGGATCCGTTCCAGTTCCCGCAGCACCTGGCTGGCGGGCCAGTCCAACCCGGCCGGCCGGCCGGCCACCGGCTCCTCGACCCCGGGGGCGGTCAGGGTCACCAGACCGGTGCCGATCCGCAGGGTTGCGCTCCGGATGGTTTCGGCGTGGAAGGCCAGCCCCGGCGGCGGGCGGACGGTCCCGTCCGCGGCCGGGCGGCACGGCCGCCGGCCGTGCAACGCGGCGACCAGATCGCCGACCCGGGCGGTGTAGGTGACGGAGTCGTGGGCCCGGCGGAAATCGACCCACACCCGGGCGGCGAGGAACGGCGGCAGGTCGGCGTCGTCGAGGAGCACGGGAATGAGCCGTTGGCGGCCCTCGACCGCCCGGGTCAGCATCGCCGCGTACTCCGCGGCCACCCACGGCCGGGACAGCGACTGCGGGCTGACCACCAGGATCCCGGACGTCGAATCGCGGATGCCGGCGTCCAGCCGGTGGACAAGCACATCCCCGGCCAGAATTTCCCACTCGTCGTAAAACACGTGCAGGCCGGCGCGTTCCAGATTCTCCGCCAGCGCCCGCACCCAGATCTGGTCGGTGTGCCCGTAGGAGACGAACACATCAAAGCTGTCCGCCATCGCCACCCCCGTCTGTGACCAGCCGATGCCGGCATCCTACGCCCACTGATCGTCGCTGTCGGCACCCGTCCGACCATCCGAACCGGCGCGGCAGGGGGCCTGTCCCACCCGGCGGTGCGCGGGGAAGTGGGGTCGGAGTCGTCGTCGAGGTCGAGACGAGTCGCGGCGACGGCGCCGGGCGGGGACAGGTCGAGCACGTAGTCGCCGAACCGGCGGCACTGGCCATGGCCCCACCGCCACCCGCGCAGGTCTGGGTGCCCGTCACGCCCACCTTGCGGTGAACGCCGCCCTCACCTGGTGCCAGATCGTTCTCGACACCCTCGCCGACCCCAACGCCCCCTGGCACAAGAACCATTGATCATCGCCGTTTGGCCCTGGTGACACGTTTCTTACCAACACCCCGGTGCCGCCGACTCCGCCCCTGCGTCGGGGGCGATAGGCGGCCGGGACGGTCCTGTCGGTCTGTCCCGGCCGGTAGCGCTGTGGGCCGGCCAGCCGGCGAAGGCGCCACGCCCGGTCGGCGGGACAAGGTCCCCTCGGTTCATGACGGTTGTCGCCAGAAGTCCCTGTCAGTCGTCCTCGCCTCCTACCGCGGGGTCGAAGTGGCCGGGTGGGACCGGGGTGACGGGTAGGGGCCGGTCGGGTTCGTGACGGTCAGGGCGGCAGGCGCGGAACGGCCCGGAGGGCCCGCACAGCACTGCGAGTTGCGGGTCGAGGTAGGACACGTGCCAGGTGGCGATGCCGGTGTTGGGGTCGGTGCGGGCGTGTTCCCAGGCCCGCCAGAGTGCTTCGAGGCGGATGACGGCTTCGGTGTGGTCCCACCATTGGGCGCACCAGCGGAACTCCCCGCCGGTTGAGCGGGGGTAGGCCACCCGCAGGTACTGCTCGACCCAGTCAGTGACGCTGGTGAACGCCGGTTCCAGGGGCTCCTCGTGGTCGCTGGCGCCGGCTGTCGGGACGGTGGCAGCCGGGTCCATGGCGGTGGTGCGGGCGTCGAGATCGAGCAGCAGGGTTTCCAGGGAGCTGAGGCGGGCGGCCAGGTCCGCCAGCGCGCCGGTCAGATCAACGGCGGTGGTGGGGCTGGTCATGATGTTTCCGTTCCTTTCTGTGGGCTGGTCCTGGACACGGCGGTGGGCGTGGGGGTGGCGTGGGCGGTGAGGGTGGCCATGGCCTGTGTGGACGCGGCGGTGATCGCGGTGGTGTGTGGGCCGGTGTACCAGGGGCGTAGCCGGACCGCGGCCGCGCGGATGCCGGTGGCGAGTAGCAGTGCGGTGCCCTTGGGCATGGCGCGGATGTCGGCGGCCTCCAGGATCCGCTGGCGGCGCAGCGAGACCTGTGTGGACGGGCCGCCGCGGCTGTGGGACACCGAGGAGATTTCGATGTCGTGGTCGCCGACGAGCCGGGAGAGGTCCTCGGCGTGGCGGGGGTCGTCGATGCCGGCGCCGACGAGTTTGATGGTGGCGGCGGACCACAGGGCGTCCATGCCCTGTTCTCCCCATACTCCGACGCCTTGCCGGTAGGACTGCAGGATCGTGATGGTGACCAGGCCGCGGGAGCCCAGGTGGGAGTACAACCGGGGCAGGTCGGCGATCTTGCAGATGTTCGCGGCCTCATCCAGCATGATCCGCATGGGGGGGTCGAGGCGGCCGCCGGCGGCTTCGGCGCGGCGGACCGCGGCACGCATGACCTGGTCGACGAACGCGGCGACCAGCGGACTGGCGGCACCTTCGTCGTCCTTGGACAGCAGGTACAACGTGTCGCTGCTGGCGGCGAAACGGTCGACGTCGAGCAGCGCCCTTTGTCCGCTTTCTGCGTTGTGGTCGGCGGGTGGGGTGACCCAGGTCAGGATCTGGTCGTTGCGTAGGCAGCGGGCGGCGGCCCGGGCGGTTTCGTACACACCTTCGCGGGTTTCCGGGGCGCCGGCCTGGCGGCCGCGCAGGCCGGCGGCCACCGCCCGGTAGCCGTGGTCGTCGAGGAGGTCGGCGGGCCGGGGGCTGGCGGAGTCGTTGAGCCATTCGTAGACGTCGATCAGGCTGCGGTCGTTGGTGGCGGCGGCCAGCAGCAGGCTGGCGAGCAGGTCCCCGGCGGCCGCGGCCCAGAAGTCCCGGGATGCCTGCCCGCCGCGGATCTCCTGGAGGAAGTGGGAGGCGAGCCGGTCGGCGTCCTCCACCCCGCGCACAGCCGCCAGGGGGTTCCACCACCAGATTGGCGGAGTGTAGGCGATCTGCTGGGGATCGAACACCCACACCGTGCCGTTCGCTGCCCGCAGGGCGGCGGTGGTCGCCCACAGATCGGCCTTGTTCGCGGTGGCGACGACCGCGCCGGGGGCGTCGAGGATGACCGGGACCGCCAGCGCGGTGGTCTTACCGGCGCGGGGGGCCATGACCGCGACCGCGACGTCCTCGTCCGATCCGTACAGCGGGGTGCCGCCGGGGGTCAGGTCCCCGATCGGCCAGCCCCGGTCCGTTTCGGACAGGCGGGGCAGCGGGGCCAGGGACGGGCGCAGCGCGCGGGCGCGGGCGGCCGCACCGGCGGGGGTGAGGGCCGCCAGGTCGTGGTCGTCGGCGAGGGAGGGGCCGGCCAGCGCCCAGCCGCCGGGCTGTCGGCGGGGCCGCAGCCGCCGCACGGCCAGGACCACGCCGGCCCCGGCGGCGGCGGTGAGGGCTGCGGTGAGGGTGATGGTGGTGGCCAGCCAGCCGGCGGGCACACCCGGCCAGGCGGTGGTCGTGTCGGCGGTGGCCAGCGCGGCGAGGAACCGGCCGCCGAAGCCGGGCACGTGCCCGCCGCCGAGGGCGGCGGCCAGACGGGCCGCGGCCCAGATCAGCCAGCCGGCGGCGACCAGCGTCCACAACACGCCGATGGCGAGCCAGGGGGCGAGGAACTGGCTGCCGCGGGGGCCGTGGGGGCCGCTCACCGGCGGATCGCCTGATCGGAGTCGTACAGGTCCAGCTCCGCCGGTCGCAGGGTCATCTGGACGGGGATACCCAGCCGCCCCCCGGTTTTGATCAGATATTTGCCGCGGCCGGGGTGGCGGACACCGGGCTGCCAGGAATCCGGCGCTGACCAGGAGGCGACCATCGCGCGTTCCGGCGCGGTCAGCGGCGTGATCTGATGGACCCGGTCGAGTTCGCGGGGCGGCAGCCCCGCGCAGATCAGGATCGCGGCCCGGTCCACGAACCCGCGCGCCTTGGCCCGGTCTTCCTCCGTTGGCAGCGCGTCCAGGTCGGCCAGCGAATGGGTCACCATCAGCGACGCGATCCCTTTGGCGCGGTTGAGGCGGGTCAGGGCATCGGCGTGCTCCACCAGCCCGGGCGCGCCGCGCAGCGCCCGCCACAGCTCGTCCATGACCGCCAGGTGGTGGCGGCGGGGGGCCAGGTGCACATCGGCGAGGGCGGCCGCGGCGTCAACGACCCCGAACCCGTAGGCCCAGGTGCACAGCAGCGCGGCGGACAGCAGGGTGTCCCCGGCCGCGCCGACCCGGGAGATGTCCACGGAGACGGCGGGGGCATCGAGGTCGATGGGGGTGGTGGTAGGCCCGTCGAACACCCCGGCCAGCGACCCCTCGGTCAACAACGCCAACGTCGGAACGAGGTCGTCGACGCGGGCGGCGTATGCCTGCGGGCTGGGGGCGCGGGCGGCGGCGCGCAGCTCGTCCGGCCCGGATTCGATCACATGCAGGACGTCGGGCACGGTCGGGGCGGCCCGGCCGCGGTGACGGTCCTCGAGGAGGTCGACGGCCCGGCCCAGGATGACCTCTTCGGCGTTGCCGATGCGGCTGCCGCGCACCAGGGAGGCCAGGGCGAGCAGCAGGGACAGCCGGCGGCCGCGGACCTCCCAGCGCAGGGCGGCGGCCTGCTCGGCGGGCAGGCGGTCCCATGCCTGCCCGAGCGGGCCGGCGTCCAGCGGGTTGATCCGGTCCAGGCCGCGGCCGACGCGGATGACCTGCCCGCCCAGGGCCTCCACATGCCGGGTGTAGTCCGGTTTGGTGTCCCCGAGGATCAGGGTGCGGGTGCCGAACGCAGCCATACCGGTGATCAGCCGGTGGGCCAGGGCGGTCTTGCCGGTGCCGGGCTGGCCGAGCAGGAACATGCCCGGGTTGGTGACCAGGCCGGCGTCCGCCCACAGCAGCGGATCGAGGCAGACGACCTCTCCCCACAGCAGGTGCCGGCCGATCGGGACGCCGAGGGCTGGGGAGCCGCCGCCGGCGACGAACGGGTACAGCCCGCAGATCTGCACGGTGGTGCCCTGGTACTCGATGCTCTGTTCGACGTGGGCGGCGCGGCCCGCGCCGGGGGTTTTCCACCCCCAGGCCGGAGCGACCGGGCCGGCATCCGCCGCGGTGACCACGGTACCGGGGGCTGGCGAGGGCGGCGCGAGGAAGGTCTGCTTCCGGGGGGCGTGACGCGGCGACATCCCGATCTCCTGGGGTCAGTGGGGCCAGCGGCGGGACAGCACCGGCGGGCAGATCCCGCACGGCAGGGTGGTGGCGAACCCGGCGGCCTGACTGCCGTACATCCGCCTCATTCTGATCTTGGACTCGTCGGCGCGGGACTGCACGTCCGCGACCGCCAGCGGCAGCTCGGACGCCTCGAGCACCGTCGTGGTCACGTACAGGGAGATCAGGGTGACGCCGCCGCCGAGGGCTTCCTCCGCGGCGGCGCGGTGGGCGCGCTGGGCGTCGGCGGTGTCCCGGGCGGTGGCGTCCCGGCCGGTCTGGGCTCGGTAGGTCGCCCGGAACGAGGCGGCAGTGACTTCCCGTTCCAACACGCGGGCGGCGTCCCCGGCGGACAGCGGCCGGTAGAGCAGGGTAACCCGTCGTGGCCATCGGCCCGGGGCGATCAGCCGGGCCAGCACGTGCGCGGGGACCTGCTGGCGGGGAGCCTCCCGCCACGACCACGACACCGAATATGCCCCGTCGTGGTCGTACTGGCCGCGGGACTCCACGGCGGTGACCGGGCCGGCCTCCACCCAGTTCAGCAGTTCCGGGTTGTCGCTGGCGAGCATCCGGTTGATCTCTCCGCGGGCGTGTGGATCGTAGGCGGTGCGTACCACCCCGGCGATCATCGCCGCGCTGGCCCGGCCAAGGACGGCCACCCCGCAGGTACCGAGGGAGGACTCCAGGCCGGTCAGGGTGTGGCCGAACTCGGCCGCGGCCGCGGGTAGATCCGCTGGCCGGGACGGCGCCAGCCGTGGATCAAAGGTGAGTGACACGTAGGTGTCGACGTCGGCGGCCGCGGCCGGCGCGGCCGCGACGAGCTCGTCCATCAGGTCCCGTGCCAGCGGCGGGGCGTCCGCGGCGAGGCGGGCGGCAACGCTGTCAGCCAGGGTGGAGCCGGGGTCGGGTGCGGTGGTGACGGTGACCGTGACCCAGCGGATCGCGGGAAGGTAACCGAGACCGGCCAGCCAGCCACCCCAGTTGGCCACCCAGCCGTCGGCGTCGGCGGGGTCAGCCAGCCAGGTCGAGGCCGGGGCCACGGCCAGGGTGGCGGTCACCAGCCCGCTGCGGCGATCCCACACCAGCCCGTAGTCTGCGCCGGCACCGTCGTCGGCGGACACCAGCGTGGTGGGCGCCAGGACCCCGGGCAGGGTCCACGCCTGGGGATGTTCGACCGCGAGGTCGGCGTCGAGCCGGTCGTAGCCGGCGCGGCGCGCCGCCGCCCAGCGGGCCTGCTGGACGAGCAGGTGGACCAGCGGGATGCCGTCCCACCGCGCCCACATCCCCCCGCCGGCCACGGCGGCGGGCAGCAGCAGGATCCCGGCAGCCAGCGGGGAGAACGCCGCCACGCCCATCAGCAGGGCGAGAGTGGCCAGCAGGCCTAGGGTCTGCGCGGATGACAGGCCGAACAGGCCGACCTGCTGGCTGCGTCGCCACCCTCCGTAGGTACGGATCCGCGGCTCGTTCTCGCTCACGGCCGGCCACCCCCGGCCGGCGGTGTCCCGCCCTCGGTCGAGGGTTCCTGCCCAGTCATAGCGTTCCCGGCCGCCCGGGCCGCGCCGGCGGCGGCCTGCCCGGCCGCGGCGGCCGCCATGCCCGCCGGAC
>NZ_CAKJTM010000143.1:0-2980 GCF_917627345.1 Protofrankia sp. CiP3
ATGCGGAAACACTGCAACACCGTCGCCGCGGACAGGCCACCAGTGAGCAGCCCGTTGCGCCACGCCTCGACATGTTCGGGCTCAAGCCGGTGCCGCCCGAGAACCGGGCTGATCCGGTTGCGGACATACCCATCGTAGGTCGCCAACGTCGACGGGCGGACCCGCCCCGGCGCGATATGACCGACCCAGTGCGTCAACCACTGTTCGACCGTCAGCGGCTTGTCACCGATGACGATCTTTACGCCGTCTTCCTGCTGACGGTGAAGGGTGCGCAGCTTCTCGGCGACCTCGGCGCGAGTACGGCCTGACAGGTATTTGCGTTGCCGTTTCCCGCCAACCCACCCGAGATCGACGGTGGCGCGCCAGCGGCCGTCCGGTCCCTTGTAGATGGCACCTTCGCCGTTGCCCCGGCGCCGTTTCTTCGCCATCAGGCACCGTCCAGTGGAAGGCCTGCGGACCTGGACATGAAAGATCACTCCTTGCCGAAAGATGTAGGAGGAGGCGTGGTGGTCCGGGGTTCCGGTCCTCTGGGAGCGGGAGGGTCTGCCGGGGAACCGGCCGCGTCCAGGGCACTGACGTGTCACTACGTGATCGGCTTCGCCGACCCTGGACCCGTCCGGCCCCCCGGCAGATCAGGCGCCTACCAGAGGAACGGAAGAAAAATGGGGGTAAGGACCGCGAGAACCGATCAGCGCGGCTGATGCTGCGCGGGAACCGTCCGGTACGAGGCGATGTCGGGCACCCAGCCACCAGCCGGACCCCCGTGGGACGGGCGGGGTGCCGGCAAGGCCGTGCCCGGGATCGCCCGGAACACCAACACGACCTCGACGTCGCCGAGCGCTTCGATGAACACCGCGTCGGTAGGAATCCTGACAGCGGTCCGGGCGAGGTCGAACGGGTTGGCGCCGGGTTTGACGGTCATCTCGTAGTAGCCGTGGCTGGGGGTGTCGAGGCGGACGAAGGGCTGTCCGTCCGAGGGGTCGCGCGGCGGGTCATAGGCAGGCGGAATGATAGGGGTCACGGTCTGCGCTCCTTGCATCCGAAGGGTGCGGATCGAGGTTCCGGTGTGGTGTTCGAGCACCCACCGGGACCGCTTGTTTGATCTTTCGGGTTTCAGGCTGTGCGACGACCCGGAGGCCCACGGGCCGACACACGCCGCCAGGCGCACTGCCGATGCCTTGCCGTCCGCTCCGAGGCGGACCCGGCCCCGGTCATGCCGCTGCCTCCCCGCCGCAGAGACCGCAGAGCCGATCGACGTAGGCAACAAGCGCCGCCCGCGGGATGCGCCGGGACCGGCCGATCCGGACGGATTCGAGCTGTCCGGCGTTGAGCAGCTCGTAGACCGTGGTGCGGCTGACGCCGAGCAGGTCGGCGGCTTCGGTGGTCGTGAGAAGAAGCGTGTGCACGGTTCCTCCGGTGATCGTCACGAGTAGGGCTCAGGCCGCCCGGGGGATACTGGGGTCGGTTGCCGAAACCGGGCCGGGATGTTCGCGGGCCGCACGGGCCGCGTCCAGCTGGGTGCGCCAGTGGTGACGGTCCGCGACCGCGCGCAGGAGGAGATGTTCACGACGCGGAGCGGCTGGATCACCCGGTCGGAGAAGCTGCCAGACAACGCGATCAGGTCTGCCGCTGGCGGCGTCGTCGGTTCCGGTGTGGCCGAGGACCGCGAGTTGTTCCCGGACCCACGTCTTGCGATCTTCCCGATGGTCGGTAAGGGTCTTACCCGACCATTTCCGGCTGACGAGCACGCGGCGGCCGCCGAAACCGAGGGTTTCCCGCCGGTGCGCCTTACCCTTGCACCGACCCGGCACCAGCCCGGCCTTCGGGTTCTTCGGCTGCACCCCGTAGCGCAGCCAGTTCGCGCACATCGGCGCGCACGGCTCGTAGCGCAGCGCGTCGGCGAGCCGGTCGACGTGCGCCCGCTGCGCGTCGGTGGCGATGGCGTGGCAGGTATCCAAGCTTTTGGTCAGATACTTGGTCAGGTAACCGATCAACCGGCCGGTGTTCGCGCTGTTCGCGGTCACCCCGTCCGCGCGGACCTGCACCCCGAACCGGACGACATGGGTGGGTTCGGCATCCTCGCCGATCGCGTCCAGCGCCTCCTCCCAGGTCGGCAGGGCCGCGCCGGTGTCCGGGTCGGTGTAGCCGCCGGCCCGGTCGTCCCAGACCGGCAGCCGATCCGGGCTGTAGACCGGCCGGTCGCAGGATGGCCACCACACCTGGTGATAGGTCGCCGCCGCCACCTGGCGGAGCAGCACCCGGGGGATCGTGCCGCGCATCGCCGCATGCAGATGCGGGGCGAGGCGGCGTTGGGGTTCCAGGCAGGCGAAGTACTGCACGTCGTACCCCACGGCCCGGCGCAGGTTCTGCCAGAACCGATCCACGAGTTTCGGGAAGTGGATGGCGTCGCGGGCCGCCCGCCGGTAGTCATACCGGTCGGGGTTGACGGGGGTGCCGTCGCCGTTGACCCGGCCGTAGCTGTCACAGGTGAGCGTGAGGAACATCGACGGCCGCCACACCGTCCCATCCGGTCCGGTGAACGTCCGCCCCACCGTGCGCCGGTCCACCGGCAGCCGAGGCAGGTCCGGGGCATCCTGACGACGCCGGGTGGACCGGGTGCGTCGTGGCCGGTCCCGGCTGTCCGGCGCGGTCTTGCCCCGCACGCCGAGATCGTTCAACGCCGCGTCCACCTGCGAGATCAGATCATCGACCTCGGTGACCTGATCAAGGTCGTGAATGGTCACAGCATCCGTCCGGACGGCTTCAAGGTCCGCGCGGAGCCGGACCAGCGTCTTCGCGTCCTCGGTCGGCGGGTCGGGGTCGGGGAGTGGTTCGTCGTCGAGATGCCAGCCGGCCTGGCACTGGGCCATCCGCAGTTTCCGCGCCCGTTCCGCACACGGCGGGCACTTCGATGCCAGGGTGGCCCCGCACGGCACCGGGACGGTTTCCGTCTCCCCGGTAAGCAGGTTGACTTTCCGCA
>NZ_CAKJTM010000143.1:3379-9697 GCF_917627345.1 Protofrankia sp. CiP3
TCCACATCCGGGGTCCAGCCGTCCGGACCACCACCGACAATGTCGATCAGTTCCGCGACCGCCGGCACCGGATAGCGTCGCGCCATCCGCGCGATCTCCGCGTCGTCGACCCAGCACGCCCGGACCCGGACCGGGTCGGCCTGGCCGTCGGCGAGCACATAACCGACCCCCGGCATGTCGTCGCTGATCTCATCGGCGCGTGCCCCGCGATCCCGGGCACCATCACCCAAGACGAGATCAACCTGGTCGGCGTCGGTCATCCGCAACGCGACCCGGACCGGGAACAGATCCCGAAACGGCAGCACCTCTTTACGGGGGTCCTGCACCGCCCCGACCACCACCACGCCCGGTGCCCGGCCCTGGGACAGCAGCAGCGGCAGGGACGCCGCCAGCCGCCGCTTCAGCTCCCGGTCGGTGACATACGCGGTCAGCGAAGCAAGCTCATCAACGATGACCACGATCAACGGTTCGCCGACGGTGGGGGTGTGCAACCGGGCCACCCCCCGCAGCCGGGCCGCCCGTTTCCGCATGACGGTGACCGCGTCGTCGAGGAGATCGGCGATGCTGTCGGTGTCGGTCGCGAACCGGGTGAACATGCTCTGCCCGAACGCCAGCTCCATCCCCCCTTTCGGATCACACACCCAGAGTTCGACGATGCCGGCGCGGACGGCCGGGCCGAGGCCGCGGATCGTCGACCAGATGACCGAGCCCTTCCCCGCCCCAGTCGCCCCGGCGATCAGGACATGGGCGCCACGCACGGGGAGCCGCCACAGCTCGCCGTCCTCACGGCGGCCCACCGGCAGCCCCGACAGATCCACCGGCGAGCCATCATCATCCCCACCATCTCCATCCGCATCCGGACCATCCAGATCGACCGGCGGGACAGGGTCGGCGAGGGGATCACGGCGGGTGAACTCCACCCAGACGAACCCCACCTTCCGATCCGGACGCACCCGGCAGGCCTGCGCGCGGAACGCGTGGCGCAGGGCTTCGGCCTGCTCCGCCCACAGCTCGGGGGTCTGCCCGTAGAGCAGCTCCACCCGCAACCGGTCCCCCCACCGATCGCAGCGGACCTGACGAATCCGCGGGAACGTCTCGGCGAACGCCACCCGCTCGGCGTTCGACGTCGGCATCCGAATCGCCAGCCCGGTATGCACCATCACCGGCCGCCACCGCCACCGATACACGACCAGCAGCCGCCACCGCCCCCACACCCACCGGACCAGCCAGCCAAACGACCGGCGATGAGCCAGCCGCCACACCCCGGCCATCAAGAACAGGCCGGCAACGCCCAGACCCAGCCCGGCCAGGCCGAACCGGTGGCACACCACGAGCACGGCGAGCAGCAGACCCACCGGCACCGGATGCCGGGCCAGGAACACCACCAGATGGACGCATATCTTGCCAGCCAGTCCGACAAGCAGCATCCACAACGGCACGTCCACCGTCGGATGCCGGGTTGGTACCTCGGGAAACGGCCGGGAGCCGTTGATTTGGGCCATGACAGATCACACCCACCTTGCCTGTGGACGAAAAGAAATAAGGGTCAACGGTCCGGGACGAGCGGAGAAGAAGGAAACTCAGACAGCCGTCCCGGACCCCGCGATGAAAAGAAACCGATTCAGGCCGCTATCGCCGACCCGTCTTGCGCGGTGTCGGTCGTGCTGTCCAGGAGAATCCGTTCACAGTCGATGAGATAGTCGTTGGCGGCCTGTACCAGCGCGTGGGCGAACTCGATGTGGTCGGTGGTCACTGCCCCGCCCGCCGCCGAGATATCCAGGTGGACGCGGCCGGTGTCCAGGGCAAGGATCGGCCGCGTATCCGGATAGGTGTAGCAGCGGGCTGACCAGTCCGAGCCGACGTGCACGCCCACATGCCAGGACGACCGGACCGGCACCGGCTCACCCTCCGCGCCCGTGGTGGATGTCGGCGCGGTCATGCCGCCGCCCGCCCATCGGCGACCCGCCGGCCCGCGGCACCGACCGGCCGCATGCCCTTGGCGCGCAGCGCCAGGCCCAGTTTCGGGGTCGGGCCGAACCTGTTCACCCACGGCATGACCGTCAACCCGTCGAACTCCACCGGCCGCAACGCCGTACCCGCCACCGGCTCCGGGGGCACCGGCTGCACCGCAGCGGGAATCTTCACCTTCACTTCCGCCGACCCCGCCCGCGCGTTCGGGTCCGCGTCCATCACCCGCACCGCCCACAGCGGCTCACCGGTTTCCTTGTCCCGCTCCTGCGCATCCGCCACCCCCGCCTTCGACTTCTCAAAGTCATTGGCCGCCTCCACCCCCAGCACGAACGCGCCATGGGGAAACACATCCCCGAACGCCACCGGAATCCACCGCGGTATCGCCATCGCCGCCCACCTCCGTAGAAATCAGGTCCGGATGTCGCCGGCATCTTGCCGTGTTCCGGACAGCTCCCACAGTGCACCGCTCACTAACCGCGCATCAACCTTTAGGCAAAAGTCACATGCCAACTTGATATAAGCGCGAAGCAAACGGTATGCGCACACGACCCGATTCCGGCCGACGAATAGGCAACTTCAGCATGACGCGCATGTTTGCTTCACAGCTAAGATTGATGACATGAACGACGAGAACCGAAGATCACCCGTCTACACGGCCCGTGGCGCGATCGCGGGTGAAGAAGACTGGCAGGCGGTCGCCGACGCTGTCAATCAGCGGATGGCTGCCCGCCGCATCGGACAGCAGAAACTCGCCGACACCTCCGGCGTATCCGTCTCCACCGTGCGGCAGGTTCAACACGGCGCACACGGCCGCCGGGTACAGAACGCCACCCTGTCCGCGATCGCCCACGCCCTCGGCTGGCCTGACGATCACTTGATTCAGATCTTAGTCAGCAACCACACATCAGCCGCGTCCGCCGACACGATCGACCAGGAGATCCTCGCCGGTATCGGCCGCATCGAACAGCGCCTGGACGACATCAACCATCGTCTCGCCGCCGTCGAGAAACGCGTCACCGCGGGCACGACCAACAGATAAGGGGCCAGAACCCCGACATCGGACATAGTTGCCCGCCAGGATTCTGACCCCTGCGTCTCGCTGCGGCATCAGCCGCCCGACCACTCAGCCCAGCACGGGTGACCGCCCAGCCGACTCCCGCACCAACATCAGCTCACCCACCGGCCGGAACACCAGCGTCACCTCGACATCGCCGAACGCTTCCGCGAACCCGACCCCGTCCGGCAGCGAGGCCCAGGCCCGCATCACGTCCACCGGCCGGTCCGCCGGCCGAATCGTGATCGTGCACATGCTCCCGTCTGACATGGCGCCGGACTGCCCGTCGCTGGTCATCGGCCGTCAGCCCGCCGCACGGACCGAGCTAACGCCGCCCCCAGGAGCATCCGCCCAGCCGCAGGAGCCGTCGCGGTGTCCACGAAGAAGAACAGCGGACACACCTGATAGGCCTCCCAGCCGCTCTCCACCGCGAACAATTCCGCCGACGCCGACGAATCAAACGTGATCGTCGTGTCGCGGACCCGCCGTTCCTCCCCCGCTTCGAAGCGCACCACCCCGTAGAGCATGGACAACCGCCCATCCCCACCGTCATCCACCGTGTCTGCCCCGGTCACCAGCCACCACCATCCCATCCTGTCATCGGCTCGGATGCCGGCCCGGCCCCGCGGAGACGACGCGCTCGACACGGAACCGGACCGGTTGCGGCACAGACTCGCGTTGCACCCCATCGCACCGAAAGACAAGATTCACCATCTGAGAATCATCTGATCATGCGGTAGGCAAGCGACTCGCGGATAAGCGGAACGCCTGGCACGGTAGGCGAGGTTGATATACGAAGATGCCCCGACGGATGTACCGTCAGGGCCAGTCCTGCCACGAGACGTGACCCTCGCTCCCGGCTGGAAGGCAACTGCCCGGCATGCCACCCTTCACACTCGGCCCATACACCGTCTCCGAACGACTCCTGTCACGGGATGACATGCGCGCCGCACTCGCCGCCCGTGACTTCGGCGCAGCCTTCCGACTCATGCGCAAGTACGACGGCGCCAGTCAGGACCGCATCGCCTCCGGAGTCGAAGGACTGAGCCAGAGCCGCGTCAGCAAGATCATGCGTGGTGAGGATCGGATCGCCACCCTCGACCTGATCGAACGCATCACCGACGCACTCCGGATACCAGGCGCCTTGCTGGGCCTTGCCCCCCGACCATGGGAAGTGATCGTCACCGACGCCCGGTCAAGACCAACGCCGTCACAAGCCCCCGCACGAACAGCACCAGCCCAGCTCCACAACGTCGAAGTGGACCAGCGGGACTCGGTCACCCTGCTAAACAACGACGACACGTGGACGCCGCACAGCACCGAGGAACTCGCCGACCTGCTCGGCACGGACGACGGACCTCCCGTACATGCAGCCAACGCCGCCCGCCTTGCCCACGAATGGCTGATCGCGGAACCCCCACAAATCATCGAAATACAGGCCGGACGGCGTATCGGTACCGGCCTCCTGCACAAGGTCGAAGGCCGGGTCGCTCACCTACGCAAGCTCGACGACTTCATCGGCGGGAAAGACCTCAACAGTCTGGTCGAACGCGAACTCACCGCCACCATCGACCTCCTGCGCACAGCCAGCTACGACGAACGGCTTGGACGCCGTCTCCTGTCCGCCATCGCCGAACTGTGCCAGCTCGCCGGCTGGGTTGCGATGGACGCCGGACTACCCATACCCGCGTCCCGGTACTTCACAGGCGGAGTTAAGGCCGCGCACGCCGCAAATGACCAGCCCGTCGCCGCGAACCTGATTTCCACACTGAGTTATCAAGTCGCCAACCAGGGTGAACCGGCAGACGCCGTCCTGCTCTCACACACCGCCTACCAGGGCGCCCGCCGGACCGCGACCGCCACCACTCTCGCCCTGTTGAAAGAACGGGTGGCATGGGCACACGCCAAAGTTGGCGAACTCAAGAATACCGAGAAAGCACTTGCCGAGGTCGACCGCCTCTACGAACAGCGACGGCCCGACGACGACCCCACCTGGGTGTACTGGCTCAACGAGGACGAAATCAACATCATGAAAGGCCGCTGCTACGTCGAGTTGACCAAGCCCCGCCGCGCCGAACCACTGCTCACCAACGCCCTGAAGCACTACAACGACGACCACGCCCGCGAGGTCGCCCTGTACGAAACATGGCTTGCCGAAGTCCACATCCAAAAAGGCGACATTGACCAAGCCTGCGCCAAGGCCACCAGAGCTCTCCTCCTGGACGCACGGACAAACTCCACCCGCAGCTCCGAACGAGTCCAGACCCTACGCACAAAGCTCCGTCCCTACGCAGACAGCCACGCCGTCCAGGAGTTCGAAGAACTCTACCGCTCCACCATCGAGACATCTGAACACGACTGACAGTCGGACCAACGTACGGATGTACGTATCGCACTGTCTGCCGAATTCCTCGTTTTAGGATCAAGGGTGCCGATGGCGGACGGACCGCGCCGCGCGACGGCTGCGCGTGGCGCTGGCGCGCCATGCTCGCCGGCGCGTCGCGCCTTTGGCGGTACCGCTATAGTCAACCGAGGCTCAGGACGGGGGTATAAGCGGTGGACATGGCTAGCCTCGCCGTTATCGTTACCGCAAGCTTAGCAGGGCTGGTAAGCCTTTTTGGATCTTACTTCGCGAGGGTGAATTTTCGAGGCTCTGAGGCTAAGATTCTCGAAGAACTGAAAGACCCCCCAATTTTGGATCGAAGAACGCCCGATATACCCGAGCAGCCCGCACCGATGTCGGAGGCCGACATTCGGTTCCACCTTGAGACCGAGCGAATCAGGATTCAATCGGATATCGAAGAGCGGCGATACAGGCTCCTTCGCCAGTACAGCAGCCAGGGCCTCGCTCAGTCTCAAACAAGCTTCCTTGTGAACATAGTATTTTCCTCACTTGGATTTCTGGTCATTATGGTCGGAGTTGTGCTTGCCGTGATGAACAGGGGTGTAGCGGAGTCGGTCATACCGGTGGTTTCTGGCACTGTTGTAAATGCTGTCGGCGCACTATTTTCAATCCAAGACCGACGCGCGCGCGGGACGATGGAAAAGTTCTTTGACAAACTTCGGGACGACCGTAAACTGGATGATGCCCTGGCGCTTATTTCGGGCGTTCCAGATGATGTTACCCGAAGTCGCCTCCAAGCGCTCCTGGCGCTTCATTTCGCCAATGTCCCTAACATTGAAATTCTCTTTAATACCACCGTCGACAAAAATTCCGCCACAGACCCCATGGCCACAGACCGCACGACGACCTGATGTGGTTTTACTTGGCCACGCGTCCCCCGCTAGAGGGC
>NZ_CAKJTM010000144.1:0-8624 GCF_917627345.1 Protofrankia sp. CiP3
GGTGCCGCCGCAGATGAGCACGTTCTTCCGGGCCCGGACCACCGCCCGCAGGAACACCCGCAGCGCGGGGCTGAGCGTCCCGAGACCGATCAGGTCGTCGCCGGTGACGGTCAGGTAGCGGTGCCGGCGGATCGCCACACACGGCCGGCCCGTCACCGCCATGACCGCGAACAGCCGCGACCCGTCCGGCAGCTGCACGGACAGCCGGGGGCTGGCCCGGTCGAACCGGCGTTCCTCCACCCCGGCCCGCGCCGCGACCGTGCGGATCAGCTCGATGAGTTCGTCGTCGGACCCGGCGACCGGCCCGGCCTGGTCCCGGCGACCGTCGGCGTAGCGCACCCACACGCTGTCGCAGCCGTTCGCGTTGATGTTCTCCACCGCCGGGTCATCCAGCAACGGCTGGAACCCACCCAACGCGAACAGGCCATCGAGGACCCGGCGGACCAGCGCCCCCTCGGTCTGCGCCGACAGCAACCGGCCGCCGCCAGCCAGTGTCGCGGCGGCGTGCCCGTCCAACGCGGTCACGGTCAACTGCTCTGCCAGCGCCTGACGGTCGGTGACGCTCATCGGTGGCCGGCCGGCGGCCTCGTCGGTCTGGCTGCGGGCCGCAAGACCCTCGGCGACCTCCACTCGCAGCCGGCCGAGGAGCTCCTCCGGTAGCGCCGTCGCGACATCGTGGGCGGCGAAACTGTGCCCCGGCGCGGGGGTGTGGCGGGCGGGAACGAACCCACCGGACGGTCCGGGCATGTCCGCGGTCATCCGTCGGCCTCCACGCTTGGTATCCATCCTGGTACGGGACGCCGGTCGGCAGGGGCCGCCGGTGGGGCGGCGTCCCGTACCAGGCGGCGGTGGCGCCGCTCGGACGGTGCAGGGCGGGCCTTCTCCGGCCCGGTCGCGGTCTGGTCGTGCGTCGCCGACGTCCCGGCAACCGTCGCAGCCGGCTCCGGCCCGGCGGTGAGCGCGGGAACATCGCCGGTCAGCCGGTGGGCCAGATCGGCGGCGAGGACCCGGGCCGCCCGCGCCAGCCTGCTCCGCCGCAGCAGCCGGCGGGACACCGCCACCCGCCCGGCCGTCAGACCCGCCCCGGCCGGATCATGCGGCAACCGGCCCATCACGGGAACCTCCAACGCTGCCGCGAGATCATCACTGGTGTAGCCGTCGTCACCCACGACCACCAGGACCAGCGACCGGGTGACCTCGCGGACCGCGTCGACCGCGGCGGCGACATGCGACACCTCCGCGAGTACCGGCCGGACGACCAGCACCGTCAACCGCGCTACCCCGAGCAACGTCCCCGCGGGGGAACCCGGCGTCAACCGGCCGCAATCCGCCACCACCACCGCCGGCGCCCTGTCCGTCGGGGTGGTCAGGGCGCCGGCTCGCTGACCGGCCAGCACCTGTAACGCCGCGATAGCCTGCGCCGCCCCGGGCGGGCCGGCGAGCACCTCCACCCCACCGGGAAGCCGCTGACAATGATCAGCGAGGCGTCCCGCAGCCGGATCACGGCGGGCCGCCGCCGCCAAACTCACCAGCCCCGGGGTGGCCGGCAGATCGAACCAGGCCGCGACATCCCCACCCGCCGGATCACATTCGGCGACCACCGCCCGTACCGGCTGCGGCCAGCCGGCGGCAACCGCCAACGCCGCCGTGGTCACTCCCGGCGATGCCTTCACCGACGCGAACGCCACCATCGTCATCGGCGCTATCCCACTCATCCCGACGCCGGTGTCTGCACGACACCGACCTGCCCGGCGCCCGCCGCCACCGCGACCATGTCCGCCGGCCCGGCTGACACCTCCACCGTGACCACAGCCCCGGCCCCGCCGTCGGCGGCCGGGTCCACGCCGAGCACGATCCCCGGCACCGACAGCGGCACGCCGCCCTCACCCGGAGGCGCAGACGACGTCACCGCAGCGGATGCTGGCCCGGTCGCCACCGCCGATCCGATCACCAGATGCACATGATCTCCCGCGGTCAACCGGGGCGGATACTGACCGGCCTTCACCGCGATCCCGACCACAGCCCGGCCCGCCGCTGGCACGACCGCCGCACCCACCTGTCCGGCGGCCAGCAGGCTGCCCGCGGCCAACGGCACCGCTGCCGGCCGCCCGAGCACAGCCCTGCGGTCCGCCTCGGCGACCAGCGCCAACCCGTCGGCGCCGGCCACCGTCACCGTCCGCAGATCCGCCTCGGTGATCGTCGCCCCGGCCGGGACCGCCCGGGCCAGCGCCACCACCGGCCGGCGGCCACCCGCCCGCGCGACCAACGTCATGACCAGCAGCGTGCACGCCAGCACCAGCACCACCCCGACGATCAACCGGGGGATGTTACGGCGACGACGCGCCCCGCCCAGCCGGGACGGCGCCGTTCCCGCCGCTGTCGGACGCGACGGCCCGGCGGTGCGTCCGGCGCTGTTCACCGAGGTCGTGTCCGACCCGGAGGGCTGCCACATCCGGCGTCTCAGCTCCCCGCCGACGGGCCGGGCACCGTGACGGTTTGGGACTCCGCCACCCGGAAGCTGATCGGCGTGGTCTGCGTCAACACGGGGAACACCCCGCCTTGGCCGCCACCGGCCCAGGTCACCGACCAGGTGACCGTCACCGATCCCCGGAACGCCTGGCCCGGCTCGGCCGCGGACGAGCGGGTGAACGTGTGCCCACACGACGGTGATGCCGCAGCCGGATCAACACCGCTGGTCGGATA
Organism: Protofrankia sp. CiP3; assembly: GCF_917627345.1. Taxonomy (NCBI): domain Bacteria; kingdom Bacillati; phylum Actinomycetota; class Actinomycetes; order Frankiales; family Frankiaceae; genus Protofrankia; species Protofrankia sp. CiP3. Next base: position 2,704 of record NZ_CAKJTM010000144.1, read on the forward strand.
CGGAGTGCCGGGACCGTGGCACACCACGGTCGCGCCGTCTCCGAGCCGCCAGGTGAGCTCCACCGGCATAGCTGTCGCGGTCACCGCAGCCCCCGGCACTGCCGCCGTCGCAGACCTCGGACCCCACGTTCCCGGATCGATCCACAGCCACACCGGCAGTCCGACCAGCTGCGGTACTCCGGGAACAGGACTCGAACGCACCTGCGGCGCGGGCAGCACCAGCCGGCTTCGGGCCTGCTGGGCCAGGACCGCCGGTGTCGGTGGAATCAGGCCGGCGATGCCGGTCGCGCGCCACCAGACCACCCCGGACCCGGTGGACGCACCCAGACACTCCATCGCGTACCAGCTGCCGTCCACACCCGGGTCCACCTGTGTGGCCAGGACCGGCGTCGGTTCGAAATCCGGAGCCGGTTTGTAATAGCAACCGTCATCCGCCAGCCAGCCGTACTCCGGGTCCACGCACGGAACAGGGTCGGCAATCCCGGCGACATGACACATCCGCGGACCGCTGTCAGCCGCTCCGGAAGCCATCGGCCGGAGTGTGCCGCTCGGAGGCCTCGGCGGATATGCGTGTGTTCCGGCCCACACGTCGCATGATTCGGCCGCGGGAAGACACTGGGCGCCCGTCAGGGGGTCATCCGCCCGTGCCACGCCCGCCATGCCAATCAGGATCATGACGGCGACCCCTGCCATCAGCAGAAGGCGCATCAGCAGGTCCCTTTCGCCTGGACAACCAGGTCGTCGACTTTCCAGATGCCGTTCTGGCTGAGTACGAGCGCCTGGATCGACCTGCGGCCACCGGGAACGTCGTTCTCGAGCTGCCCGTCAGCTCGATAGTTCAGCCAATGAGCGGTGTCCACACAATCGACCATGGTGATCCGATCCAGATCGGCACCGGAAGTCGGGGTGGCAAGCTTCGGAGAAAGAACCGGCTCCCCTCGGGAGACCAGACCCTTGCTTTTGTTCAGGTAGACGGCCTGGTAGATTACTGACAGCGCTCGGCCGCTGGCATGTTGCGCCAAGCGCGGATTCTGATAATCGGACGTCCTGGCGATCTCGACCCAGTCCGCCCACATCCCCCGGTAGGCGGTCAGCGCGTCCTGTGCAGCCTGACTGGCGGGTGACGGTGGCGCGCTCGTGGTCGCCAGAGCCGGGCGCTCTGCCGGACCCGCCGACGGCGGGACCGGCAGAGCGCTGCGACCGTCGCTGCAGCCGGCGAGGAGGAGGCACACGTACATGACGCCGACCGTCCAGCCACGGCCGACACATCCCCCGTTCGACCTGTCACCCATGCAGACTGAACCTTTTTCGATCAGACCCGTTATGTATCCAGTGTTGTAACCCGATAGCCTGGGATAGCCGCAATGGGGCAAAGAACACGGAGACAAGTCACCCGCAGACGCCTAAACTCCGCCGAAGCCGCCGCCGGTTTGTCACCGTGGGTAGATGATGGGTGGAGCGACTGAGATCTCCTGGCGCCCCACCTGAGGCGCATCCCGCCGAGCCGTGCGTAATCCCTCTCGCTCGTGGGCACCCCACCGGTGATGATCGTTTTTGTGTGTGCGCTGATCTTTACGATCGTGGCTGTACCCGGCGGACGCAGCCTTTGTGGCAGGCAGAGAGCGGCGAGACGTCCCCCGCCTTGAATCGGGGGAACGGCTGCTGACAGTGAGGCGGACAGGCGAGTGCTACAGAGAGCCGTAGGATATCCGCGCGCCGGTACGGCGATGCGAAACCAATGATCACATAGATCAACTCTCTACGGAGAGTCATACCTCGCCAGGCGCGAGGGGTGGTGACCAGTGAATAGAGAGCACAACGAAAAGCCAAGTAAAAAACAATTTTTCACAAAGATTCTCGTCGACTGGTTTTAGTACCGTTCAGGGATGGACCGCAAGGCGTGTGCGATTGGCCGGTCAGCACGACCATGAGGGGGCCGTCGGGAGTCCGCCCGGATGTCCGGGTCCCCGCCGGGTAGGGATGAAATCATCGGCTCTGCTCCAGGGCCGTGAGACTGTCGAGAGCGCGGGCGCTGTCCGGGTCAGCGGTCGTGGTCAGAAAGGCCTGGAGGATCTCGCCGGCGGTGATCGCGGTGACCAGCCGGTACGACAGTACGCAGATGTTCGCGTCGTGCCAGCGCCTCGCTCCGGCCGCGGTGACCGCATCGCCGCATAACGCCGCCCGCACACCAGGAATCTTGTTCGCGGCGATCGATACCCCGGTTCCGGTGAAACACAGCAGTACTCCCACGTCGGCCCGTTGGTCGACGACGGCCCGGCCGACCAGCGCGGCGGCACGGACCCAGGCGTCGACGGGTGCCGTGAACGCCTCGTCATCCGGGACGGGAGGCGGTAGGTAGACGACGTCAAAACCGGCCACCTGCAGGTCACGGACGATGCGGCCGGCCACGGCAGTCACCTTGTCGGCGGCCACCGCGATCCGCAGCCGCTCGGATCCGCCGACCCGCAACAGCTCGGAGGCGACCTCCCGCCGGCTGACAGCATCGGCACCTCCGGTGGCTGTCACGGGGCTGCTCTGGCGACGGGCGGGTTCCGGTTCCGGGGAGCTACCGGCCGTGTCGATCACTCCCGCTGGTAGGACTGTCGGCGGGGTCATGGTGGGAATCATGGGCGAAGATCCATCTACTGGCGGGCGCCGACGGTCGGGCGTCGACACCCTCGGTGGGTGCTGGTCCATACGTGGTGTCCATGACGTGCCGCTCGGCGAGCTGCGCGATCAGGTGGAGTGCGGGACGGTGCACGGCCGCATCACGGACCATGAGGTCCCCGCTGCCGACCTCGCCGCCTCGAGATCGCGTCGGGCGACGGTCGGGGACGCCCTGGTCGGTCTGTGCGTCGGGGAGTCACGCGGGTCGTCCCTGCTACGGCCAGCCTGTCTCGCCGTACGACTCGGGTTTACGGAACGCCTCAACCGCGGCCCGGACATGGGACGCGAGATCCGGCGGCAACTGGTCCTGGTCGAGCCAGCGCAGAGCCTTGTAGAGCCCCCGGTTCATGATCAGTGGAATGCCGTGGAACACCCCCGGAGTGAAGTACAAGTCGATCCGGCTACCCGCGGGCGTCCAGTTGTGCTGGGTGCCGATCGGCCACATTCGGGCCACAACCACGTCCAGACCCACCTGCTCCCGCAGGATCCGGCAGGCCGCCCGCGAGGCGGGTTCGGTGGGGCCGAGCGTGTCGGCGGGCAGCACCCACCCGCCGCCGCCCACGGGACGCACGAACAGAAACCGGCTGTCCCAGCGGGCCAGCACGTGCACGCCGACCCGATGCGACCCGGCCTCAACCGGCCAAGCGGACGCGGTGGTGTGCGGGGGCGCGGTTGGCACGGACACCGACATGAACGTCCCTGATCCAATCGTGTGAGAGTGGAGCGTGAAGGCCGGCTACGGCAGCGGCGGGCGCCGCCGGCGAAAGGACGCCGTGAGAACCCTGCTGCTATCGGGGTGCACGATGAACAGCGGTGCACCGGCCTCACGTTCGATCATTTCCTTCATCGCGACTTGAACGCCGTAGCTGGAAGCGAGATGCGCCGGCGACGGGACGATCATCCCGGACCCGCCGCCGCGGCGGAGCGCGGTCACCGCGGCGGACAGCGCCGATGAATCCGCCAGGCCGCGGTCCATGAAGATCTCGGCCAACCGGTAGCCCTCATGCTCGGCGTATGCGACCATCTCAGCCTGGGCCGGGGCGATGGCGTCGACCGACGAACACGGTGAGGTTCGCAGGTAGCCGTAGACGAATGGGCGCATGCGCGTCGTCCTCTTCCTCGTGTGTCGTCCGATCGGGATTCTGGGTCTCATTACCGAGTCGCTGCCCGGACGCTGAGCAGGCCGGTGGAGCCGGGCCCACTTGTGGTAAAGGGCCAAGCTGGAGAAACGCAGTCGGCATTCACCTCCTTGTCGGTTGCAGCCGCCCGAAACCCGGTGGGCGCTCGCTGCGTTCATGAGACCGTTCGGACGAACCGTTGGGGGAGATGACATCCGATGACATCCACAGGAGTTGGAATCATGATTCGTGCTGTGACCATCACAGGGTCCCGATCACCTCGTAAGACGGTGACAGAGATCGTCGAGCTATTTGGCGCATACCTGCTGCCCTTCGCTAGATCTGACGTGCGTTTCTACGTGGGGGGTGCATCGGGCATCGACACGCTCGCGCTAAGCTGGCTTGCCGAGAACTCTCAGGCAACGCTCTCGGTCGTTGTCCCCTGTACCGTCGCGCAGCAGCCGGTGGAGGCCGTAGTAGCCATCGAACGTTGGGCGAGTCAGGGTCGCCTGGCTGAGGTCGTCGAGCTACGTGCCCCGAGCTTGGGGACGGTGGCGTACCACGCACGAAACCTGTGGATGGTGGACCGCAGCGAGTTGGTCATTGGCTTCCCACATGGGAACAAGCCGGGCAGCGGGACATCCCATACTCTCATCTACGCTGCCCAGCAGGACAAATCGCGACTCACCGTGCCGGTCTAGCATCCAACGCGATGATGTACTAATGCCATGACCTCCACCTACGACCGTGCTGCTGGGTCGCGACTGCTGCGTCAGCTCCGCGAGTCCCGCGGTTGGTCATGGACCGATCTGGCCCGAGCACTGCGAGGTACGGCCCAGCAGCTTCGCGTCGACGCGCTCGCCCAGGTGGCTGTCCCCAGCATTCAACGCACCATCGCGCGCTGGGAGAGCCCGACAGGTATGACCGTCCCAGCCGACCGCTACCAAGCACTCCTCGTACACCTCTACGCACGCACCCCTGCGGGCGTGGTCAATCTGGACGCCGGATCCGATCTCGATAGACTCGTGACCGCATTCCAATACCTTGGCGTGTCCTCCGAAAGGATCGACGAGCTGAGGTCCGTGGTAGCTCGCAGCGCGCCGCAAGGTGAGGCCAACCTGTTCACAATGCTTTCCCCTGCTATTCACACGGCTGCCGCCCGTGTTCTCCGTGACCCGGCGCTCTTGGATGTGGACCTGCTCGGCCGTCTCAGTGCCGAGACATCTACTATTGATCAGCAGGTGGGTACCGTTCCATTTGTTCGACTTCAGCTTCGCCTATCGCCCGTTGCGGAGGTCTTCCGTCGGCTCCTGCCCGATGCTCCGGTACCTCTGCGCAAACAGACGGCTATTCTCGCCGCCGAGGCTTTCGCACTCGCCGGCCGCCTGGCCTTCGAAACCCATGACGACGAGATCGCCGCAGCCCTATACACCAGCGCTGTCAGTACGGCGAGCAGCCAGGACGATGCTCGGGTCCCTGTCGCGATACGCACGAGTCACACGATGGTGACCCTGTATACCACTAATGATCTAGCGGCGGCGGGGCGGATAGCGGCAGCCGCAGTTCATGAGGCTAACCGAAGCCAAGATCTTGCAATCCGGGCCCGAGCATATGCTGTCCACGCGGAGATCTGTGCCCGCAGTGGCTATGTACGCCGCGCTCGTGCGGCGTTGAGCCGCGCCTGGATAAATGTGGATCGGGCCGGATCCAACCAGGAGGACGGCCGATTCGGTACGGATCGACTGGCTGGTTTCGAGGGCGTATGCGCTCTCTATGGCGATGATGCAAGCATTGCTCATGAGTCGCTCGCACGGTCCGTCGCTACACTCACTCGACCTCGCGACGCAGTGCAACGCGGTATCGTCAGCACTGATTTGGCTCTGGCGCGTCTCCGCCTCGGAGATACTCGCGCGTGCGCCGACCTACTGCACGAGGCAGTCGACCTGACCGCCCACACGGGAGGTCGCGTACCTGCCCAGCGGATACGCCACGTTCGCGGGGCACTGCGCCCTTGGCATAGGGAGGCATTCGTCGCCGATCTCGATGACCACATCTATGACGCCCTCATCGGGCGGTGACCAACACGCTCGCCCGGGCGGCGCGGACCGGCCGCCATCCTCGCCTAGTGTTTCGTGA
>NZ_CAKJTM010000144.1:8957-9346 GCF_917627345.1 Protofrankia sp. CiP3
TTGTGTGCCCAGAGATGGGAGGTTATGCCGTGTAGACGGCTGATCTACTTGTCGTGAAGCTCGTCGTCGCTTGCCGGTGAAAGTCCGGTCCGGGTAGGTGCCAGGAGGCCCGGTAGCAGGCTGGCGGCCTCGTTTGGAAACGGGCGGGGTCGAAGCCCAGCGTCAAAAGCCCTGTAAGGGGGAGCGACAGTGCGGTCCGTAGCATCACGCGAAGCCTGCGGCGTCGTTAGACACCCGTCTTTCGGGGCGGGACCAGGGAGTGCCGAGCCTCTCATTCTCGGGGCGAAGGCCATGGAAGCGGTGAAGATCCTGGATGTGCAGCCGTGAAGAACTCCCCGGCGTAGAGGGCGCGGAACGTACTGACAGCGGCGGCGGGAACTGGGGAGGCC
>NZ_CAKJTM010000145.1:0-9004 GCF_917627345.1 Protofrankia sp. CiP3
CGCAGGCGCTGCGCCGGCTGACCGCCGACGAGGCGCTGGCCGCGCTCGCCGCCACCGGCGGCACCGCGGTGCGGGTCTGCCCACGGCTCGGGCTGCTCGCCGGTGATCCGGCGGCCCGCCCGCTGATCGAGATCGACGGCTGTGCCTTTGTCCGCCCACCGTGGAGGTTCACCCGATGACCGCGCTGGATCCGGGACTCACGCAACCAGACCTGCCCGGACCGGCCGCCTCGGTGTCCAGCGTCCTGCCGGTGCGCGATCTCGTTCCGCCCGCGCTGCGCGCATGGTGGGCGTACGCCGGTTTCTATCCGGGACGGGATCTCCACGCCCTGTTCACCGAGAACGCGCTGCGGCATCCGGACCGGCCGGCGGTCCTCGACGACGACGGCGAGGCCACCTATGCCGATCTTGCCGCCCGGGTGTCCCGGCTGGCCGGCGCGTTCAAGGCGGCCGGTATCCGGCCCGGGGAGACGATCGCCGTCCAGCTCCCGAACGGATGGCGCCCGGTCGCTGTGGATCTCGCGGCCGCCGCCGTCGGAGCGGTCGTCCTCGCCTATCCGGTCGGACGGGGCCGGCGGGACACGCTCGCCCTGCTCGCCCGGTCCCGAGCGGCCGCGGCGGTGGTGCCGCACCGGCACGGAGACGTCGCCCCCGCGGACGTGCTGCACACGCTGCGCCGCGACCTGCCCCATCTGCGGATGGTGATCGCGTCCGGGTCCGGCGCCCCGGACAGCCTGGAAGACCTGGTTGACTCCGGTCCGCCGCTGGCCCGCGGGGAGCCCGTCGACCCGGCCGCGCCAGCCCGCATCCTGATCTCCTCCGGGTCGGAGGCCGCGCCGAAGATGATCGTATATTCGCATGACGCGCTGGCCGGCGGGCGCGGGGCGTTCATCGGTGCCCTGCATGCCCCGCCAACACCGATGCGCAACTTCTTCATGGTGCCGTTGGCGTCCTCGTTCGGTTCGTCGGGCTCCGCGGTGACCGTCGCCCGTTTCGGCGGCACGCTGATCGTCCGCTCCCGTTTCGAGGCCGGCCGCGCGCTGGCTGCCATCGACGCGCACCGCCCGCACCTGGTGTTCGGCGTACCGACGATGTTCGCGATGATGCTCGACCATCCGATGATCGACCGGGTGGACATGTCCTCGCTGCACGCGGTCGTCGCGGGCGGCTCCCGGGTGGACCCGGCCACCGTGCAGGCCTGCCGGCAGGCCTTCGGCTGCGGGTTCGTCAACTGCTACGGCTCCGCCGACGGCGTCAACTGCACCACCGATCCCGGCTGCCCGCCGACGGAGGTGCATTCGGCCGTCGGCCGGCCGAACCCGGCGGTCGCCGCGATCCGGGTCGTCGGCGAGGACGGGCGGGACGTGCCCGTCGACGGGGTCGGGGAGATCTGGGGCCTGGGGCCGATGAGTCCGCTCTGCTATGTCGACGCCGATTTCGACGACCGCTACCGCACCGGCGGCGGCTGGGTGCGCACCGGCGATCTCGGACGTGTCGACCGCGACGGTTTCCTGCACGTCGTCGGGCGCCGCAACGAGATCGTCATCCGTGGTGGACGGAACATCAGCCCGGTGGAGGTCGAGCTGCTCCTGGCGCAGCATCCCGCGGTCCGTCAGGTGGCCTGCGTCGGCGTCCCTGACCGGATCATGGGCGAACGGCTGGCCGCGTGCGTGGCGACGAAGGACGGAGCCGCGGCACCCGCCCTCGGTGAGCTGACGGCCTACCTCGCCGACGCGCACGGCCTGGAACCGGCCAAGTTCCCGGAAAGCCTGCACATCCTCGACGAGCTGCCGCTGTCCGCGGCCGGCAAGATCGACAAAAGGTGGCTGCGGGAACAGCTCACCGGCAGCGGGCCGCGGTGAGCTCCGCGGCCATCCACTTCGATCGCGTGACCTGCCGGTACGGCCGGCGCACCGCCGTCGACAGCGTCGTTCTGGATGTCGGCGCCGGTGAGCACGTCGCCCTGACCGGAACGAACGGATCGGGCAAGAGCACCCTGCTGCGCGCGGCCCTGGGCCTGCATCCCCTCGCCGGTGGCTCGGTGACCGTCGGCAGCGTCGCGGCCCGCACCCGCGCCCAGTGGGCGGCACGCCGCCGGCAGGTCGCCTGGGTTCCCCAGCGCCTGTCCCCCGGCCGGTTCCCGTTGCTGGTCGACGAACTGCTCGACAGCGGCGGGCATCCACCCGCGGCCCGGGAGGCCGCCGCCGGGCTCGGTGTGGCAGGGCTCGGCGGCCGGCCGCTGCACACCCTGTCCGGGGGGCAGCTACAGCGGGTGTTCCTCAGCCGTGCCCTCGGCGCGGTCGCCGCGGGCGCCCAGGCGCTGTTCGCCGACGAGCCCACCGCGGCACTCGACTTCGCCGGCCAGGAGCAGGTTGCCCGGCTGCTCACCCGGCTGCCGGTCACGGTTGTGGTGGTCAGCCACGACCGGGCGATGGCCCGGTCGTGTGACCGGGTCGCTGAGATGGCCGCCGGCCGGCTGCGGGTGATCTGACATGTACCGGTTCGTCGACCTCCTCGCGCTGCCCGCCGTCCAGCGCGGCGCCGCGGGCCTGCTGATCGCCGCCGTCGCGCTGCCGATCGCCGGAGTGTTCATCATCGGGCTGGACATCATCGCCGTCCGGTTCGCCGTCATGCACGTCGCCCTGCTGGGGATCACGGTCGGCCTGCTCACCGGGGCCGACCCGACGCTGTGTGGGCTCACCGCCTGCGCGTTGGCGGGCGCCGGGGTGGCGCCGTTCGCCCGGCGGCCCTCGGGCCTGCCCGGCGCGATGGGCCTGCTGATGACGTTCGCGATCGCTGGCGCGCTGCTGGTGCTGTCCCTCTCCGGGGTCAACGCCACCGGCGCGTTCGAGCTGCTGTGGGGCTCGATCCTGGCGGTCCGCGGCGTCGACCTGGTCGTGCTCGGCGTCCTCGCCGTGGCTGTGCACCTGCTCTACCGGCGCCATCGGCGCCAGCTCGCGCTGCTGCTGTTCGACCGGGAACTGGCGCTGTGCTCGGGAGTGCCCGCGGACGCCCTGATGCTCGCGCTGCTCGTGGTCGTCGCGGTCGCCATCGGCGCCGCGATCCGGCTCACCGGCGCGTTGCTGGTCGACGCGCTGACCATCCTGCCCGCCCTCGGCGCCCGCGCTCTCGGCCGCTCTCTGCGGTCGATGGTGATCTGGTCGGTCGTTCTCGGGCTGCTCGGCAGCACGGTGGGATTCACCGTCGCCCTGGCGGTCGACCAGCCTCCCGGCCCCGTGCTGGTCCTGGTCGCCGGTGCCCTGACCCTGCTCACCTATCTGATTCCTGAAGGAGCAACGGATGCGCGTCCTTCGCGCCGCCGCGCTGACCGTCCTGGCGACGATGCTGTCCCTGTCGACGATCGCGTGTGGCAGCACTGACAACCCGTCCGCCGCAACCGCGGCCGGGACTCGGCCGGCCGGTGCGACACCGGCCGCGGGACCGACAGTGGTCGCCTCGACCAGCTGGGTCGGTGCCCTGGCGAAGGCGGCCGGGGCCAGGAAGATCACGGTCATCGCACCCGCCACCGTCCAGCATCCGCCGGACTTCGAACCCACCCCCGGCGATCTCGTCAAGGTCACCGGTGCCGACTACATCCTGTACTCCGTGTTCGACGGTTTCGCCGCCAAGCTCAAGGCCGCGGCTGGTGGAGCGGGCCGGCTCGTGCCGGTCGAGCTGGAGAACACGCCGACGGCGATCAGATCCGAGGTGACCCGGCTCGGCGCCATGTTCGGTACCGCCACGGCGGCCACCGCATGGTTGTCGCTGTTCGACAGCGAATACGCCGCGCTGTCGGGCAGGGTCAAGGCCGCGCTGCCGACGCCGGCACCGACCGCGGTCGCCCACCTGTGGATGGCCTACTGGGGTGCCTTCGCCGGCCTGTCCGTCGTCGGCACCTACGGCCCCCAGCCGGTCTCGGCCGGGCAGCTCGCCGATCTGTCCGCGAAGAGGCCGGCGCTGGTCCTGGCCAACGCACACCTGCCGAGTGTCAACCCGGACATCCCCGGCTCGACCCGAGTCGAGATCATCAACTATCCGGACGCCAGTCTCGACCTGCTCGAGGTCTTCCGGACGAACACCGGCCGCATCATCGCGGCGTTGTCCGCACAGCGCTGACACCCGCCGCTGGCATCCGCCGCTTGACAAACCGGCACTGACCAACCGGCGACAACGGCGCGAGGCGCGTGCCTCAGCCCCGCGACGCCGCGTCCCCTGGTGCCGATCGCTCAAGTCACCCAGGCCGCGACAGGATGAAACGGGTGAAAACCCCGCCCCGGGAACCGGACAGCCCGAACGCGCGACTATTGGCAGATGGACTGCAGTACATGCCGCGAAGCGGTCTCAGCCCGCATCGACGGGGAGAGCGAGTCCCAGCCTCCCGAGCTGATCGACGCCCATCTTGCCGGTTGCGCGCGGTGCCGCGGCTGGGAGGAGACGGCTATCGCGCTGGGCCGGTCGCTGCGGGTGGACGAGGTCTCGGCCGTCCCCGACATGGTCGACGCTGTCATGTCGGGGACGCCGGCCCGCTCCCGCGGGCCGCTCCCCCGGATCGCCCTCGGCGGCGTCGCCGTCATCCAGATCGTCGTCAGCCTCAGTCAGCTGCTCGACGGGGCAGCCGCCGACGCCGAGGGGCACAGCGTCCACGGGCATCTGTCACCGGCGCATCTGTTCAACGAGAGCGCGGCATGGAACCTCGCGCTGGGGATCGGGATGCTGTGGGCGGCCATGTACGCACGGCACGCGGCTGGCCTGCTGCCCACCATGTCCGGCTTCGTTGTCGCGCTCACCGGGCTGTCAGTTCATGATCTTGCAGTGGGCGCGGCACCGTGGAGCCGCATGATCACTCATCTGCCGCTCTTCGTCGGGCTGGCCCTGCTCTACCTCGTGGATCGCGGCGAACACCACCGTGGCAGGCCGGTGCCGCGCTGGCCCACCGGTCAGCCGGTCACCGACAGCGAGCGGGAGCCGGAACGGACGGCGCAGGATCTCCGGCCTGGCCGGCCAGACCGCCCGCCGCTACGCTCGGTGAGCCACCACCGGGCCGCGTAGGAGCGCCCGGCAACAGCGGCGTGGATCACGGTCATCCGGTGCCAGTACCGGTGGCGACGGGCCGGTCGGGGTCGGACGACCACGCCGACCACGAGCCCGCGAACAACGCGGCCTCGATCCCGGCCACCGCGAGCGCGGCGATCTGGTGGGCCGCCGTCACCCCGGATCCGCAGTAGACCCCGACAGGCTCTGACCCGTCGGCACCCAACGCCACGAAACGGGCACGCAACCGGTCCGGGGACAGGAAACGACCGGTCCCGTCGAGGTTGTCCCCTGTCGCCGCGCTGACCGCGCCCGGGATGTGCCCCGCGCGCGGGTCGACGGGCTCCACCTCGCCGCGGTAGCGCTCCGGCGCGCGGGCATCGAGCAGGACACCCGCGCGGGCCACCCGGGCGGCGCCGTCGGCGTCGAGCAGCGGCAGGTGTCCCGCGGTGAGCACGATGTCTCCGGGGACCGGGACGGTCTCCCCGGCCTCGATCTCGAAGCCGGCCTCCCGCCAGGCGCCCAGCGCGCCGTCGAGGATGCGCACGTCGTCCACGCCCGCCCAGCGCAGCAGCCACCACGCCCGAGCCGCGGACTGTCCCCCGTTGTCGTCGTAGACCACGACCGGCCGGCCGGCGGTGAGCCCCCAGCCCTGGGCCGACCGCTCCAGCGCCGCCACGCTGGGGAGCGGGTGCCGGCCGGCTCTCCCGCCCGGTGCGGCTGCGAGCTCGGTGTCGAGGTCGACATAGACCGCGCCCGGCAGGTGGCCCGCACGATAGTGATCACGGCCGTGTGGGTCGCCAAGCGCCCAGCGGACGTCCAGCAGCAGCGGCGGCGTGGCCGACAGCAGTTCGTCGTGCAGGCGCTCCGCGTCGACGAGGACCACGGATCCGCTGGGATCGCCCCGCCGCTGGGAGCCGCCGATTCCTCCGTCCGCTCTGCTCAGCGGTGCACCGGTTTTACCCGGCGGCCGGCGGCGCGCCGACGCCAGCAGAGCCGCGAGATCGGTCTCGTCAAGACCGCCAGGGGACGTCCGAGCCAGCGCCGCCGTAACGCTCCGCCGCTGCACCCCCGCGTTCATCGGCGCGTCAAGCCCGTGCAGGCGCGCGAGCAACACGATCTCGCCGTTGAGGAAGTCCGACTCGACCGAGCCACCGCGGGCCAGGCTCTGCCAGGTGGAGCTGCCCTGCCGTTCGTAGCCGGGGATGTCGTGCAGGACCAGCTCGAGGGCGCTGTCCGCCTGCACGTCGACGGCCTCGATCCGCGCCGCGGCCAAGACCTCCCGCGCCTCGTCCACCAGCGCCGCCGCCACCGTGTCCCGCAGTTCGCTGGGAGCATAGAGCGCATCGAGGTTGTAGGCCAGGTTGTCGAGCAGCTTGCCGGCCTTCCAACGGTCGATGTCCCCGACCACCGTGACGGCGAACGAGCCCCGGCGCAGGTCGGCCGCGATCCGCTCCACGGCGGGGTCGCTGCCACGCGGCGCGCGGCCAAGGTAGAAGGCGCCGACGAGCGGCGCGCCCGGGGACACGACCTCCCCGGGCCGCAGATGCGAGGACGGGCTGAGAACAACCGCGTCGACCACCGTGGCGAACCGCCGCAGCGCCGTCCGGACGTTCTCGAGCCCGTTCTGCAGCAACAGGATCGGCAGCACCTCCGCGGCCGTGCGCACCGCGCCGGGCACATCCACCGGGCGCCACGCCCACTGCTGTAACAGCGCTTCGGAGTCCTGCGACTTGGTGGCGAGCACCAGGATGTCGTCCGCGTGCAGGTCGACCTCGTCCGGCCCTCCCACGACGTCGAGCAGGAGCCACCGGTCGGAGTCCGGCCGGATGTAGCGCAGGCCCTGGGATCGCAGCACCTCGAGGTTCGCGCCCCTGGCCACCAGGACCACCCGGGTTCCAGCCCCGGTAAGCTGCGCGGCGACGGTCGCGCCCACAGCGCCCGCTCCGATGACGATATATCTGGCGCTGATGGCGCTACCGTCCTTCCCTTATCCCCACGAGGGGCTCGTGCAAAGACTCGCTCACGCGCTCCGCTGGCCCCGCCGCCGGGACGCGGCCACCACTTCTTCAGTGGGGTAGACCTCGCCGCCCGCGACCTGCTCGCGCGCCTCCCGGATCGCTGCCACCATGTCGGTGTCGGCCAGAATCGCCAGTGTCTCGTGCGGGCTCTCCCGCTCCTCCACTGAGACCACGACCGCCGCGGGACGGCCGTTGCGGGTCACGGTGACCTGGTCATGCCTGGTCACGCCTGGTCACCAGTTCAGAGAGCCGCGTCTTCACTTCGGCGAGCGGTAGCGTCTCCATGGTCGGAATTGTAGTCCAGCGTACGATCTCCGTGGCTGGCCGCAGTGTGGGGGTGCGCGTGATCGACGATGCCGACGCCGACGGTGCCGACGACGGTGCCGGCGCGGAACGTCCGCCGAGGGTGTTCATCTCCTACGCCCACACGTCCGACGCGCACGCCGAGGCCGTCCGGGAGCTGTACTGGTTTCTGCGCTCGCGCGGGATCGACGCGAAGTGCGACCTGCCAGCCTCCCAGCGGCGGCAGGACTGGACGGTGTGGATGGAGCGGGAGATCCGCGCGGCCGACGTCATCCTGGTGATCGCCTCGGCCGCCTACCGGCGCCGGGCCGGCGGGGATGCCGCCGCCGACGACGGTCGCGGCGTGCAGTGGGAGGCCGGCCAGATCCGCGAGGTCATCTACCGCGACCAGCCCGCGGGCCTGCTCCGCGTCCTGCCGGTCGTTCTCCCGGACGCGACCGCCGACGACATCCCCGACTTCCTCCGCCCCTACTCGACCACCCACTACCGGGTGAACGAGATCTCCGACACCGGGCTTGAGGCGCTCCTGCGGGCCCTGCTCGGCCAGCCGCTGGAGCTCGAACCGGTGCTCGGGAACCGCCCGCCGCTGCCCGCACGCCCCGGGCCGTCCGCCCCGCGGGGTGAAGGCCGTCCCAGCCCGGGGGCGCTTGCGGTAGCGGTCGAGGAAGTAGCCATGGAGGAGGAAGCAGTGGCGACGACGCGCGCGTCCGGACCCGGTGGGGACATCCCGTTGAGCCGGGACGATCGGGAGGCGCTGCTGACCGCCCTGGCGGAGAATTTCACCACCGACATGGCGGCCGAGCGGGTACTGAGGCGCATCGACTATCCGCGGTCGCGCCGGCCCGGCTTCGCGAACGCCGTTTCCGAGCAGATCTGGAACATGATCCTCATCGACCTGGAGAATGGCGCGGTCGCGACACCGTACCGGGGGCTGCTGACCTCCGCCCTGCACGCTCAGCCCCACAACACGGTATTCCGCTCCCTCGCGCGGCGGTACGGCCTCGACCCCGGCGGGCGCTGACGGCCGGGCCGTCCAGAAGTGAGCACGTGAACGACCGCTGCCGCGACCGTTTGTTCCCTCAGCTTCATGACCGGAAGCGGGTTCGGGGCCCGAGGAGCAGCGGGCCCACTCGCCGGGTTACGCTGATCGCCGCAGGGCGGCGCCGGCAGGTGACGGGGGCGGTGTGGACGAGCAGCGGGGGAACCGGTCTACGACCCAGGTGAGCGCCGCCGTCCCGCCCGTCGACGGTGCCTTGCGCGCCTGGGCGGTGGCGCACGCCCGCAGCGTGGGCCACACCGGTGGCCCTGGGGGGGTTCCGCCTCGGCCCGCCGGTGCACCGCCGGCCGTGCCGGCTACCCGGTGGGAGGAGCCGTGGCTACCGGGTGATGTTGTTGTCGCCGAACCGCCAGCCACCCTCACCGGCCACACCGGCACGGTCACCTCGGTGGCGTGGGCGACCGGCACCGACGGCCGGCTCCTACTCGCCACCGGCAGCAGCGACCAGACGGTGCGAGTCTGGGACCCGGCCCGCGGCCAGACCCTGCACACCCTCACCGGCCACACCGGCGGGGTCTGGTCGGTGGTGTGGGCGACCGGCACCGACGGCCGGCTGCTGCTCGCCGCCGGCGGCGGCGGCGACGGGACGGTGC
>NZ_CAKJTM010000146.1:0-1462 GCF_917627345.1 Protofrankia sp. CiP3
CGTCCGCGGCGGCCGCGGTGGCCCGGGCGGCCTCCGCATCGGCGAGGGCGGCGTCCCGCTCGGCCGCGGCGGAGGCGACGTCCTCGGCCGCACGGCGCCGTGCCTCCTCCACCTCGGCTGCGGCGGAGGCGATGCGGGCGGCCGCGGTCGCCTCCGCCCGGCTCACCGCGGACTGCACACCGGCAGGGGTCAACTCGGCCGCAAGGCCGTCGCCGAGCCGGCCGATGTAGGTCTCCAGCCGGTCCAGGAGGTCCTCGGCGGCGGCGACGTCGCCACCGATGCCGCCGGCGGCGCGCCGCGAGGCGCGGGCGCGCTTGGCCTGCTCCTGGCAGTCCCGGTCCGGGCAGTACCGGCGCCGCCGACCCGAGCCGGCGGCCCGCTGCGCCACCGGCCGGGAGCACCAGGCACACGGCACCGTCTCCGGCGTGGCAGGGACGGGCCCCGGGTCGGCGGGGATCGGGTCGAGGGGTAGCGCAGACGTCGTCATACCCCCACCCTACCAACAAAACTAGATTTCTGTTTCCGGAAATCTGTTTTTATTCATGATCGGACTGATGTCCGGGCGATCGTGATCCTCGGGTTCGCGGAGGCCCTCACCGGGCCTCGGCGGGCCCGCTGGGGAACGGCCCCCTATGCCCCTGACCCGGGACGACTGGCGCGGCGGGGGGTGCGGGCGCGGCGGATCGTCTGCCCGACGGCCTCGGGGGTCGTCGCGGCCAGCTGTTCGTCGGCGAGCTCCTGGCCGATCTCGGCGAGTACGGCCGCCGCGGCGGCGTAGGTGCCCTGGGTGCGGACGAGGTCGCCCAGCGCGACCGCGCGCCGGGACGCGACCGAGGCCTGCGCGTCGAGCAGCACCTGGGCGAGCAGCGTCGCGGGCCGCCCGCGCAGCGGTATCCCGTCCTCGACAAGGGGACGCAGGATCCGCCACCGGCGCAGTGCCTGCGCGCGGTGTGCCTCGTTCAGCGCGGCCAGCGGCGGCGACGGGTCACCCTTGCGGTGGGTGTCCACCATCCGTCCCGGCTCACACTGCGGGTGCTGCCGTGACCAGCGACGTATCGGTGTCCTGGGGCTGCAACGCCCGGTACAGCGTGGACCGGCCGATACCAAGGTGACGGGCGATGGCGGACACCGACTCACCGCAGCCCAACCGCGCCTGAACGATCGCCAACGTGTCCTCGTCAACCACGGCCGGGCGGCCGCCTTTGCGGCCATGGGGGGTCGCCGTAGCATCCGCCGAAAATCGGGCGGATATCGCTGACCAGCGTGATCCCGTGGGACGGGTCGTACCCGTCAGGTGCTTGCCTGGCTGGAGGCGAAGTCGGCGCGGGCCTGGTCGAGCGCCTCTGGGTGCGCCTGGCGCTTCCCGTGTTCGTCCAGTGCTCGGTAGATGCTGGCCAGGCTCGGGTTGTGGCCCTTGCGCTTGCCCGTGGGGATGATCAGGTCGCGACGGATGTCCGCCACG
>NZ_CAKJTM010000146.1:1791-2639 GCF_917627345.1 Protofrankia sp. CiP3
CGGCCGCCGTGATTCCCCTTGCGGGCGGCGGCGCTGAGGCCTTCCAGGGTGGCCTCGCGGATGTTCTCGCGCTCGGTCTCGGCCATCGCGGCGAAGAACGCGAACAGGATGCGGCCGGTGCCGGTCGGGTCGTAGATACCGGTCAGGGGTCCGGCGAGCATCTCCAGCCCGATGCCGTGCGCGGTGAGATGGTCCGCGAGCGCGGTCAGCTCGGCGGAGTCGCGGCCGAGCCGTTTCATCTCGTACACAGTCAGGAGCACCCGGCAGTGCGGGGCGTGGGCCTTGATCTGCCGGCACAGGTCCAGCGCGGCCTCGAACTTCGGGCGGACCCGCACGCGGGTGGAGACCTTCTCGGAGAAGATCTTGTCGCGGGGGATGCCGTGCGCTTCGAGGGCGTCGAGCTGTGACGGGAGTTCCTGGGTGAGGTGCGAGTACCGGGCGTAGCCCACCCTGATGTCGGTGGTCGGCGTGTCCGACGGGATAGGCGTTGGCGGTGGTGTGCCCGGCCGCCACAGCTGGCCCGGGCCGCGGTCAGCCGGGGTCGGCACCCGCAGCAGCTTCACAAGCCGAGAGACCTTCATGAACCGGCCGGTGTGGTAGGTCCCCGCGACCGTGCCGGATCGCGACCGGCACGGCGAGCCTGGCTCGACCAGGCACCGGGGACACGGATGACGCTCGACCGCGTCGGCATCGACGGTGGCGTCCGGTGCGCTGCTCACCCTCGGGATCTTCTCACAAACCTCTCCCATAACTCGCGCACCATCCGTTTACGTGAGAACGGGTTCTGAGAAGGATTCCGGGTCGCGCAGTCTCCCGGCGGGCAATCCGGATCGCTCCTCTCAGAAAGG
>NZ_CAKJTM010000146.1:3056-7914 GCF_917627345.1 Protofrankia sp. CiP3
GTCATTTATGAGAGACCGGGTGGGCGGCCACCGAGTCGCTCCGGCCGGAGGCTGCGGCTGTCGGGAGGAACTCGGCGGGATGCCCAAGCTGATGACATAGTCGCGTTCCCGGTCGTACGCCTCGGCGGTGCGGCAGGTCAGGGTGAACAGGGTCAGCAGCTGCCCGGCGATTTCCGGTTCGTGCTGCGCTCGTTCGATCATCTCGTCGAGTGCTCGCTTCACCTCGCGCCACAGCACGGCCGCCCGGGACGGTTCGTCGCCCGCGGCGACCACCTGGTCGGGTTCCGGCGCCAGCAGCGGGCCGAGCGTGCCGCGGGCGACGATCACGCGGCGGGCGGCCAGGTCCAGCGCGACCGCGGCGGCGTGCAGCATCGCCTGCTGGCGCGGCCAGTCGAGGTGTTCGTAGGCGTGCAGCCGAGATACGCCGGAAACCCGACAAGATCGGCTTTGGGACTGCGTGTCGGGGGGACTGCGCCGCCCGCCGTGCTGGGAGCCGACTGTCCTCCAGTTGGGACTGTAGGTCCGACCCTTGTCCAGCATGCTTCTGACCAGGGTGCGGTCGATGCGGTCAGAGCGGTTGGACTACTCGCTCCCGATGTCCTGCGCCGGCCCGGGGTCCTCCTGGACAGCCCGCCCGGGCCGATGCTCGCTGATCCATGCTTCGACGTCAGCGGCGCGCCACAGACGGATGTGACGAGCCTGCTGCACGTGGGCGGGAAATCCGGCGCGGTGGGAGAGCTGACGGGCCCGCTCTGTGGAGATCTTCAACCGTTGGGCGATGTCGCCCGTGCTCCACAGCTGCTCGTCGACCACTGGCCCATGGTAGTGGGCAACCCCAAATCAGCGTATCCTTTTGGTTGCCCAACCCCAAGTGTCGGGTCTGTAGCGGTCCGGGCGGTGCACCACCACCATCCCGGACCTTGGCCCCGACCCTGCGCAATCAGGAGCGGTGACCCATGTCCATCATCCCGCCATCCGGCCGTCCCCCCGGGCGCGATCCGGGCGAACCGCATCGGCTCGTGACGGTCCGCCACGACAGTCGAGCGGTCTACGAGATAACCGTGTCGCCCGGTGCGGACCTGCACGACCTGGCGACGGCGACCGCGACACTCCCCAACGTCCTCTACACCGATCACCGACCGGTCACCCCGAGAAATCCGGCGGTGGTCCTGACGTTCCGGGCGCTGCCGACCGGAGTGGACTGGCCGGACGGGGTGCCGGTGCGGCCGTCGTCCCCCCGCGGAGCGCCTCCCGTCTCCGGGTGGGTACCGGCACTCGATCCGAACGCGGTGGAGGCCGAACCGTCCGCCTACGAACTGGCGTTGCGCGCGATCCTGGAGACCGACGCGTTCCGCGTGCACGGGCAGTCGCTGGTGTACGGGCTGGTGTTCTGTGATCCGGATGCGGTGATAGCTGCTGCGGAAGGAATCGTGGCCCAGTGGACTCAACGGACATAGAGCCTCATCTCTGATAACACAGACAAGCCTGCGGTCGGTGACCAGACCATGGGTCACCGACCGTTTCCGTTGCCGCGGGCGGACGGGTGGTGTCACGCGATGCCGATCGGACGTGCCGTGCTCGACGCGGCGGACGCAAGGGCTGGAGTGGCCGACCCACAGTCCTACCGGCCATAGGAGGTCAGCTGCCGGTACGCGTCTTCCACTCGGACCGGGTGATGGCGTACACGTTGTTGTCCTTCCACGGGCCGACCGTGGCGACCGCCTGGAAGACCATTCCCAGCTTCCGGGCGATCCCGTTCATGCCGGCGTTGCCCTGGTCTGTGACGGTGACGAGTTCGTCAACGCCGAGCACGGTGAACCCGAACGCGAGCGCTGCCCGGATCGCTTCGGTGCCGAGTCCGTCCCGCCAGCGGTCCCGGCGGATGGACACGGCGACCTCGATTCCGGGCCAGCCGTCGGCGTAGTAGGTGCCGGCACGGCCGAGGAACTCGCCGGTGCTCTTGTCCTCGACCGCCCACATGCCGTGGCCGCGTAGCGCCCACATGCCGATCAGATGGGTAACCAGGCGTTCCGTGCCCTCCCGACCGAACGTGCCGTTGAGAAAGCGCATGGTCTCGTCGTCGGCGTTCATCGCCGCGTACGGGTCGATGTCGCCCGGCTGCCAGCACCGCAGGACTAACCGGTCCGTGATCACCGTGGGTACGGCGATGGATGTGGGCTCGCCGAACGTCAGCGTCATACCGATCCTCCTGGCGGGAGCGCACGGACCTGCTCGCAGTAGTCCCGAACCTCGGACACCTCATGCCACGGCGCCAACCCAGCGGCAACCTCCCGGGCCTTGACCATGACGCTGAACGTCGGACGGTCCGCGAGGACTGCGACCGCACGGGCCGCGACCGCCGCCGCCTCATCCGGTGCCGGTCGGGTGCGGGTGGCCAGCGCTACGGCCAGGCCGAGCAGCGCGTGTCCCTGGTCTTCGAACCCGAGCCCATGGGTCTGTGTCAACGCGGCACGGGCGATCGGTTCGGCTTCGTCACCGGCTCCCAGTCGGGCGAGGACCCCGCCAGCGAACACCTCGGCCAGGTTCGGGGCGAACGGTGCCATCCCCGGCCGTGCCCCCAGGCCGACTGCGTCCCGGCGCATCCGCTCCAATGCCGCCCGGGTCGAGCGCTCGTCGCCGAGAACCGCATGGGCACGTGCCTCGTAGGCGGCCAGTCTCGCCGCAGTGTAAGGATGCGGGAATCGCTGCGCCGCCTCCGCCGCAACCCGGGCCGCCTCCTCATACCGGCCGCCGTAGAACGCCAGCGTGGACGCCATCTCTGCGACGGACGCGGCCAGCACCGGTTCTTCGGCATCCTCGGCGTGATCCCCTGCGAGGGTGAGGAACCGCCGTGACGCCGTATGATCATCCATGTTGAACGCCAACCGGCACAGCATGTAGGCGCAGGAACCCGCGGCCACGGTGAGACGCCGATGGGCCCGTAGCCGGGTCGCCTCCCGCAATTGGGTCTCTGCCTGCCACCACGTCCTGTACACCATAGGGGCGAGCGCATCATGCGCGGTGGTGGTGTATATGGCCGCATGCTGGTCGACTTGGTCCTCGATCTCGGCGACAGTCAACGGATCCGGTCCGGTGGCCGTCCACCGCCGGTAGGTATCCGCCGCGAGGACCCCGGCCGCAGCCAGCTCGAAGACCTGCCGTCGGTCCGTGGAATCCTCCCTTCGGTCCCGCCGCGGGCCAGGCAGGCCGATACGCCGTGCCTGTCGCTCCTGCCAGGCCTGTCCGCGCAGCGTACGCAGTTCTCCGCCCGCGTCCAGCGCGGTGTCCAACGCGTCGATGAGGGTCTGCGACGGCACGTCCCGGCCGGATTCAGCCTGCGACAGGTAGGCCCGTTGGTAGCCGAGCCGGGCGGCAAGCCGCTCCTGGCTGTATCCAGCGGCGCGGCGTAGTTCCCGGATGCGGTCGGCCAGTTTACGTGCCGTTCCGCCGTCGTCCATTGCCGTTCTCCGTCATGTGTGGCGGGGGGTAACAACCGCCGGTTACCCGTAACCGGTTTCTGACGTGGCCGCCTGCTCCGGCCTGCTGTTACCCCACCCGCACGGTGTGTCGTACTCGTGTCGGCACGATAACCGGCCGGCCACACAGGAAGAACAGGAACGGGGAATGTCGTGGCCCAGTCGAAGAGTTTCACCCGCCGGCCACCTGTGCCGGCGCAGATCCGGCGCTCCTTACCCCGGGCCGAGGCCTACGGCGATGTTCCGGACGCGACGTTGTACGCGCTCGTCGTCTACGGCCCGGACCGACAGCCCGTCGAAGTCGTCCTGCCGTTCCCGACCGTCAGCGCGGCCGACCATCACGCGCAGAGCAGCAACCTGGACGGTCGCATCGTCCCGATCACGTTTCCGTTCCGCCCTCGTCAGGGGCCTTGAGACCAGGTCTCCCGGATATGGCCGTGCCCCGACCCGGGAGGCCTGACCGATGCGTGCCGGCCCGTGCGGGGCCCGTCCCTTCCTCGTCGTTGCGGGCGTGGCGTACGGGCCGGCGCGTACAACCAACACCCACCATCGAAAGGATCAACCATGTCCAAGGATCGCACCCGCAAGCCCGACCTCACCGATTTCGACCCCGACGCCGTCACCTGGCAGACGTCCAGCTTCTCCAACGGCGCCGGTGGCATGTGCGTACAAGCCGGCATGCACGACGGCGGAGTGGTCGTCCGCGATGCGAAGAACCCGGACGGGCTCGTGCTGTCGTTCTCCCGCGCCGAGTGGGCCGCGTTCGTCGACGGTGTCGAAAACGGCGAAATGCGCTTCTGACCTACCACAACGTCAGCCGACCGTTGCTGCCTTCTCAAGGCGGCCACCAACGTGTGGTCGTGACTGTTGCCGCGCTGATCATCCACGAGGCGTCTCCTGCTATGGCGCTGGCGTGGGAAGCCAGCTGCGGGTCGGCGGCGATCGCCGCGCGTACCACCCGCTGGGTGGTCTGGCCGTCGGATCCTGGCTCCCAGCGCAGCTCCCACTGGTCACGGTCGACGCCGTACGTCGCGGTGACCTCGAGGCCGTACTGGTAGGGGTTTCGGGAGTGCACGGTCGCACATGGAGAGAACTGGAAGGTCTTTGGTCAGTGGCGTTTCTTGCGGGCGATGCCGCCCCACAGCGCGGAGTGCTTGCGGCCGTCGTCCGTCACGTACACGAACTCGCCGTCCCTGTCGGGCTCGGACACGGCCGTGACGCGGCCGACGTTGGCCAGGGTGTCCCCCGGGCGGATGTCACTGCACGGAATCAGGATCTCGTCATCGTCGTAGGCGGAGTAGGCGGCGAGAAAGTCACGCTTGTTCACGGCCACGTGGTCCTCCTGATCGGACGGGTATTGTCGTATCAATTTGAGACGCTAA
>NZ_CAKJTM010000146.1:8338-10035 GCF_917627345.1 Protofrankia sp. CiP3
ACTCAGCAGCACATGGAGGTTGGTCTTGAGCTGGGTTCCGCTGCGCGCGAGGGACCCGCAGCCGTGGAACGGTTTCCAACACCGTCTCTGATCGTTTCGCCGTACGTCGTGCTGACATGCCACCGGGCTCCCGCGACATGTCAGGCAGCCGGGTATCCGGGTGTGTGGCCTTGGCGGCACAGCTGCTGTAGGTATCAGTCGAGATCCATCTTCTTGATCTGGTGGGCGTGAACGGCGTAGAGGAACGGTCCCGGCCGCGCACAGGCCGCGATGATGGCGGGCAGGTTGGTCAGCAGCCAGTCGGCCATCACCGTCCCGGGCAGGTTCTGCCGGGTGAGATAGAAACAGCGTGCGCGGTGCGTGCGGACGGCCTGCTGTTCGCCGGGTCGGCGGCGGATGCGCTCGTCCTTCATGAACGCCACCCAGCCCAGCTGGGCGGTGTCGGTCAGCCAGGTGACGTCGGCGATGTTCTCGTCCTGCGGGATGCCGTAGTGCTCGGCGAGTGTGGTCAGTTCCAGCCCGGCGTCGCGCAGGAGGCGGGGTACGGCGATGCGCCCGAGACTGCGATCGACGAAGATGTGTGGCAGCCCGTCGGGGTGGGGCATCAGGCCGCGGGTCGGGCGGCGATCCGCACGGCGTCCTCCAGGTCGGTGGCGGGTACCCCGAATTCCGCGGCGACCTCGGCGAGTGGCTCGCCGGCCTGGAACCGGCCCAGCACGTCCTCGAGCCGGGCGCCGCCGTGGGAGAAGATCGGCTGGCCGAAGCCGCGGGACGGGTCCACGACCACGCTCGCGTGCTGGTACTGCGGGAGGCGGATGAGCCGGGCGTAACCGTCCGCGGCGAACTCCACCCGCTGCAGGTAGGAATCGACGATCTCCCCGAACACCCGTTGGCCGTGGCGGACGGCGACAAGTTCCCGCGCACTGCGGGCCTCGGGGGTGTCGCCGTGGTGTTCGGCGAAGTCGTAGAGCACCTCGGCGCCGTCGGTGTAGAGCGCATGGGAGGCCAGGACGTGGTCGATGCCGAGTTCGTCGGCGAGCCGGGTGAGCGCGGGGCGGATGCGTTGCAGGGGGACGCCGGCGCGGCGGATCGCGGCGAGGATCAGGCCTTCGGCCAGGCCGATGAACGGCACCACCGCTCCGCCCGGGGTGGTGCGGGGCCGGACGGTCACGATCGGCTCGCCGTGTACCGGAGCACCCCCAGGCGGGCGGCGGGTGTAGCCGTAGGCCCAGGTCGTGAACGTCGAGGTCGGTACCCCCAGGTAGCGGCCGGCCTCGGCCACGGTGTACAGCGGTATGTCGAAACGCGCGGGGTCGTCAACCACATCCCACCTCCTCGGTTCCGGCGGTCTCCTCATCCTGGCCAGGAGGACACGGCTCGGTGATGTCGCGCTTCCCCGCCACGAACATCTGATCCCCTGCGCTTGGTCTCCGCCCGTCCTTCTCGCGGTCGCTCCGGCACCCAGGGATGGGCTGCCGTCTCCCGTGCGTGTCAGATCATCCTGCTTACAGCACCCCGATCATAGGGTTATCACGCCAGGCGTCGACGGCGCGGATGTAGCCGTGGACGACGGGGCTGGTGGGTGACCAGCGGCCTTGGCGGGCGATAGTGGCGACCGGGGCGCCGGCCTGGGCCGCGGCGGTCGCGCCGCCGGCGCGCAGGCTGTGGGCGGTGAAGGCCTCGGCGCCGGGCAGGCT
>NZ_CAKJTM010000147.1:0-8814 GCF_917627345.1 Protofrankia sp. CiP3
TGGGTCCGCCAGTCGATGGCGTCCCAGTCCGGTACGTCCTCCGGTCCGTTCACCGTCATGGTGTCCACCGTGCCCTTCGGTTCCGATGGCTTGATCAGCGTCAGTGTTCAACGGCTCACCTGCCCACGTCAGCGCCCTTTCGGGCCCAGCCACCCCGGCTGGTATCCGGCCAGTTATCCCCCGGCGGTCGGCGGAGGGGCCAACCATGTCGCCGCAGGTTTCCTGTCGCCTTTCGGCCACCGGCGTTTCGCTTCTTGGGCATCCTGTTCCCGCCGGGGGATTCCGCTCCCCTCGCGGTCGGCCTACCAGGCACCGCCTGGGCCCCGACGGGGTTCCCACGTTCCGCGGATCTGAGTCACAGCCGGGAGTGGGTGCCCTCTTTACCCCGAGGCCAAGCGGTGCTCCCACGGCCGGTCCGATCCCTCCGGCCGCCGCTCGCCTCCTCTTCCAGAGGCTTGGCCTTATCACCCCGGTCATCATCCCATCTCCCGGAGCTGTCCATTACGAGGCGTCATCAAGGGTTCACTCACGTTCACCCGCCCGGCCTTCCCCCTCACCTGTAGTCCCTGGATGGAACAGCGGACCCTTGGGCTTGCTCCCCGGGCTTCGCACCCCACAGGCAGGACCTGTGGCGCACGCCGGAGCGGGGGACGGGCATCGAGCACTCGCCCGGAGCTACACCTCCGACATCGTCGGACCTCCGTCCATGAGCTCTCTCATAATCCGCGACTTCGTGTCGCACGGCCGAGATGGACATGACCCGGTTCCCGACCGCGGGCCACCTCGCGTCCTGGGCGGGGATCTGTCCCGGCAACCACGCCTCCGCCGGCACGTCGCGGACGGGTCGCACACGGCAGGGCTCCACCTGGCTGCGGACCGCGCTGACCGAGGCCACCCACGCCGCCGCGACGACCCGCGAGACCTACCTCGCCGCGCACTACGCCCAGATCCGCGGACGCCGCAGCGTCCAGAAGGCCGTCGGCGCGATCCGCCACGACATCCTTGTCGCCTACTGGCACATCGTCGCCGACAACACCGTCTACCGCGAGCTCGGACCGGACTGGGCACAGCGCCGCCACGGCACCGACGCCCAGCAGAAACGGCTCGTCGCGCAGCTAGAGAAACTCGGCCTGAAAGTCACCATCGAATCCAAAGACAAAGCCGCGTAGGCATTCAGGAACGTCCTCAGCGCCGTTTACGTAGGGTAAACCCCGCCGGGGCCTGGTACCCGGCGCGATGTCACGCGTCCGGATCCGGCCCCTCCGTGGCATCCTCGGCCTTCACGGTCATCCTGAGTGACTCGCGCCTCGGGCCTTCGGCCCTCGGCGCGCTGGCGCGGGGCGCGTTCCAGCCCCTCCGTGGTCGCCCTATCCTCACCTCAGAGAGTATTTACTCTGCGTAGTGGATCTGGTCCACCACAATAAGAACCGTTTCGTACTGGTCCAGGGCCCCGAGATCGCGGTCCGCCCGGTCTCCGCACGGCCGCTGACCAGGGACAACGTCCAGTGAGCACACCACCCGGAACATCATCTAGTGAATAGAACATAAGTTCCGCATACCCGGCGGTTCCTGGCGCCCCGGTACGCCTAGCGACCATGATCGTGGGAGTCCCGGTCGGGCTGACGTTCCTGTTCGACCTCGACAACGTCGCCGCCCTCAGTTCCAGCGCAGATCCTCGGGAACGCTCGTCATGGGGATCACGGAGCGGTAGATGGTGTGGCCGGACGCCCGGGGCTCGCCGTCACCGACCACCTGCGCCCGGATCACGAAGCGGATGCCGTCCGCTCCGATCAGCACGTCGCCGGTAAACCGGCCGCCATCCCGGGTCGTGACCGTCACCTGCGCTGCGTTTTGGGTGTAGCCAGTCACCGATGTACCGGCGATCAGATCGGACTGGCGGGCGTCCCGACACGCGCGCAGCAGTGGCTCGTGGAGGTCACCGCGGTGAACCACCACGTACGGCAGCCCAAGCCCAAGTGCCGCGAGCTCGCTGCATGCTGGATCGGCCGCGAGGCAGTGGGCGGTCGGACTGACTTCGCCGGTGTCGGCGCACCGGTGCAGTGCCTACCATGTGGGGCCGTCGGCGATCTGTCCATGTACATCGAACCCGTACCGTTTCAGTCGATCATCTCCTCGAGAGGCAAGTAGCCCCGCAAGGTGACTGACGGCGGCCCAGTCGCCGGCGTCGGCGTGGCGGCGTAGCTCTTCGCGGTCGTCTGCTGCGGCGAGGAGCCCGAACAGTTGGAAGGCTGCGTGCCGGTTGCCGGACTCGACGCGGCGGCGTAACTCCTCGCGGTCGCCTGCCGCGGCGAGTAGTTCGTCCAGTCGGCGAGCGCATTCGCGGCTTTCGGGGTGCAGGCGTAAAGTCTCGATCGCGCGTGCGCGGTCCCCCGCCTCACTGAACAATGCGGCAAGCCGGTGGGCACATTCGCTGTTGGTGCTGGCGTGTGGGCGTAGAACCCCGATTGCTCCTGCGTGGTCCCCCGCACTGGCGAGCAGGTCGGCCAGCATGCGAGCTCGATGCCCGTCACCAGCATCGGCACGGCGGCGCATCTCCTCGCGATCTCCGGCCTCGACCAGTAGGTTAGACAGTCTGCCTGCGGCATCATCGGCGTAGTCGCCCCAATCATCTCCCATGCCGGCATCGGCGAGCGGGCGCAGAAACTCGAGCGCGTCTGTGCGATCTCCAGCCTCGATTAGCAGTCTGGCCAGCTCCCTGGCCGCGTCCTCATTGCCCGCGTTGGCTCGGCGGCGCAGCTCTTCTCGATCCCCTGACCTGGCAAGTAGTTCAGCCAGCCGAGCGCCCGCCATGAAGTCCCCGGAGTCGGCACGGTGGCGCAGTTCCTCATGCGCACCAGCCTCGATCAACAGGTCAGCCAACTGGCTTGCGGCCTGCGCATTTCCGGCGTCGGCCCGACGGCGTAGATCTTCCCGTTCCCCCTCCCTCTTAGGTAGATCAGCCGGCTCGAAAGCTGCGTACCGGTAGCCAGAGTCGGCACGGCGGTGTACACGCTCAATCGCACTTGTGCTGTCGTCCGGCTTCGGGGCGGGTGGCTGGTGCCGCTCGTCGGCCTGGGTAAGCAGGTCTGCGAGTCGGCGAGCGGCACGCTGATCGCCGGTGTCGATGCCTCGCCGGAGGAGGGGGACCGCCAGGGCGTAGACCCTGTAGTCGAGGGCATTGCCGGTGAGGCGTTCAAGATCGTTGGTGTGGCTGGGGTAGTCGCGCAGCGCGGTCCAGAGGCTGGCGGGAGGCCGGATGTAACGACGAATGGTGGCAGCGTGCTGACGGAGGTAGTCAGCATTGATGTAGCCGGCGATGTGGCCCATGCCGGTGCCGCTGCTGGTGGGCGTAAGGGCGGAGGCAGCGCCGTGTAGGGCGGTGGTGGCGTAGGCGAGAGCGTGTTCGAACCAGTCCGTCGGGGCTTCGGCTTGCTGGCGAGGTGTGCAGTAGTCGGCGGCGGCGGCACGCAGCAGATCGCCGGGTAGAGGGTTACGGGCGCCGAGGCGGGCTGCGTCGAGAGCAGCGGTGAGAATCGCCCAGGCGTAGGGGTTGTCGGTGCGGGCGTTGGACCAGTGGCGGACGAGTTCGGGGCCCGCGGCCAGCGTCTGGGTAAGGCCGTGGTCGGGGCTGTCGAGCGCCGCCTGCAGGCGCCGGTCCAGTTTCGCGCGGTGGTGGGCCCGGTCCTGTTCGTCTGGCGAAAGCTGATCGTGGACGTCGACGATGGCGGCGAGGCGCAGGAGTGCGCGCTCATGCTGATGGGCGTCGCGATCTCCAGAAGCGGGCAGTGCAGTGAGCGTGCGGTAGTAGGTCGGCCATAGAGTGCCGACCAGCACAACTGGCCCCGGTGCGTCGAGGAGCGCGTGGACGATGCCGGCCGTCAGCCCGTGTTCACCACCGAGGTAGTTTTGCAACTCGTCGAGCCAGAGTACGGTGCGGGCCGGAGGAGCGGCGGCGAGTGCGCGGAGGTCGGTGGCGCTGGTGGGGCGTAGCAGCCACCAGTCGGGCAGCTCGGCTTTGACAGCTTCGATCGCGCAACGGGTCTTGCCGACCGAAGATCCACCAACCAGCAGCAGGAACCCGCCACGGACGGCAGCGGTACGCAGCCGGGCCCGGACCCCGTCCGCTGCCAGATCGATATCACGTTCGACATAGGCGGGTGGAACGTCGTGGGCGCCCTCAGGCAGCCGGATCGCCGGATGTACACCGAACCGATACGGATCCGCATCAGCGATCCGCACCGCCCCCCGTGGCACCGACACCGCCCCGGTATCCCTCGGCGCCCTCTGGCCCGGAAAGACCGTCATCGTCGGCGGGGCCGCCCTGCCGGGAAACCCGTCCGAGCGGCGTGCCGGGCGGGCCAGGCCGACGGCTTCGATTAACCGGCGCCGCGCGGTAGCCTCGTCGATTCCGTGCAGGTCGCGATAGGCGGTCGTGGCCAGCACGGGCGGGATCGTGCAGGCTTCGACCCGCAGCGGGGTCAGCGTGTTCGCCGCCAGAGCCCCGGCCCATTCTTGGGTACACCAGTGCGAGCCGAAGTAGGCCTGTGAACAGATCGCTACGGTTCGGACCGCATGGGTCATCTGCTCATTGATCCAGACGACGAAGTTCGTCCCCGCTGGAGAGTCCCACGCCTGGACGGCGACCCTCTGGCCCTCGGCCTCCAACACCGCGGCGACCCAGGTAGCCCACGCCTCGTCCGCCCCCGTGTACGAGATGAACACATCTGCCCCTGGCGACTTCGCCGCGGGACTCCCCGTGCTCATAGCCACCCAGCCTGCCATGAAACGAGCCATTCCACGTCGAGGCCGATGCCATGGCAGCGCGACGGGTGGATACGGGCCTCGGCCCGAACAGCCCCGCCGTGCGCTCGGGCTTGTCGAGCCCGACTCGTGTTTCGGGGCCGAGGCCCGCCGCCGTGGGGCGGGTAGGGGGTGCAGGTTGAGCGGACGCCGCAGTGTCGCTTTGCCGGTCGGCCGCCGGTCGGCGAGCGGACAGCGGGACCACGCCTGCTGTCCCAAATCCGGGTGCTCCATGCCGAGGCACGGCCATTCTTGTCCAGACGCGACATCGAGGACCAATCGCTACGGGGTGAAGGTATGGAACCGGACATGGCGGATCTCATCACCGAGCTCGATCGCCTAATTGTTGATCTTGGCCTGGCGGTGATGGCCGTCCAGGTGACGCCGGCCGGTGACGGCCCGGACGTCGATGTCGGTCGTGAGGAGATGCCACTGACGGCCTTCGTCCGTGCCGCACATCAGGCCGGCGCGCGAATTCTTTACCGGATCACGCGTGAATTCGATCTTGAGGAGTTCAGTGCCTCTCTGCCGGATGACGGCGACGAGGAGGCACGGGCGGCTCGGGCACGGCTGCTCCGCCAGGCCAGGCGCCATAAGGGCGAGGTTACCGAGGTCGAGGTTGCGTTCGCCTGCGACGGTGTCCTACATCGCTGGTCCACGACACCAAGCTGGTACGACCGGCTCCGCGACGACGCGGATACCGCGCGGGCCTCGGCCCACGGCGAGCGCAACGATCCCGTGGACCGTGGAGAACGCGAGGCATTGGTGCAACGACTCGCTGCCGAGCTGGCGGCGATGCCTGCTTTCCGGCGCCGGGGATCGACGGAGCACGGCGCGCGCGCCGCCGCCTACGAACACGCCGAGATGATTCCCCTGCTCGACCGCCCAGATGCCGACTGGACCGCCGATGGCATCCTCCGCCGGGCCCGCACACGCGTCGACACCGAGACGGAACGGCGCTACGAGGCACTCACGGCCCGTTTGCCGGAGCTGGCCGAGGAACTCGCGGCCGACGAGCGGTTCCTTGCCTTCACCCGGGTGGCGGACCGCCGAGACCACGCGAGTGAGTTCCTGGCCGAAAGAAACGACGGATACCGACCGCCGGTCCGCATCCGCGATCGACTGATGAACACCCCACCGCTCCTCGGCGGAAAACCGACACAGCGACCTGCGAGCCTCTACGACGGCCTCCCAGCATCCCCTACTACCAGCTGACCGGGCATGTCGCCCGAATCCGCGGATCCCGGCGGCGGAACCGGCCGTCGAGGCGCTACAGCTCGTGTGATCCTCCGGTGCCGACTTGAAGCCGCCAGTCCGGACAACACAGACGACGTGAAGGGGGATTTTTGGGTGGCCTACGTGGTTCGCCAGGCGCCACCACGCGGCGCCCGTGTCCGCATAGGCGCCCAGTCAAGATGGCCACTGACCGTGAATGTCGCGGTTGGCCCAGCCAGGTTGGAGCGACGGTGGGATGCCACGGCCGAAATGGTCGGCGTACTCGCTGACGAGGGTGCGCCACGCGGTGGCCCGCACGTCCTCGACCCAACGTCGAGCGACCTGCAACTCGGAGACTTCGAGTGGCAGGTTCAGCCAGCATTTAATCATGCGGCCCAGCATGGCCAGTACCTCGTCTGGCAGTCCCTCGACGGCATGATAGGCAACTCCGGGCAACTGCAGTGCGTCGATGCCACTCTCCGCCGGGGTGGACGGCCCTGTCACGGCTCCGGCGAACCACGACGCCAGCTTCCATAGTGCGGTGTGCGCTTCCTCGTGCGGAACCGGGGGTTTCTCGCCGCGTCGGATCAAGTCGGCCCACTCCGTGCCGGGTCCCATCCACCACAGCTCATCGTCCCCGTTCGCGAACCGCAGGCCGCAGGAGTTCGAGCCAGGCTCGCCAGCCCAGGCAACGAGGGACACAAGACGCAACAGCCGCTGGCGATCTTCCATGCCTACTGGCTATCATCCACGGCTCCGGCTTGCCGGCCCTTCGGTAGAAGTGCGCGGTCAGGGTAACCATCCGGTGTGGTAACCATCCCGCTGGCGCTGGCCTGGCGCACTGACACACTCCCGCCGATCGGCGTCGGGAGCCGCCCGCTCGTCTACGCGCCGACGTGGGACGGTTTCCAGGCGGTCGTCCGCGAGGGTCGGATCTGGTCGCGCTGACCCCCGGGAGCTGACCCGGTTCTGCCTCGACCTCGCCTCGGAGCTGGGCCTTGCAGTGCCGGTCGGGCTGGTGGTCGATGGTGAGGTGATCCGCTGGGATCGGGCCCGCGGCCAACTGGACTTCGCCGCGCTGTCGCCGCGGCTCACCGCTCGGCAGAGCCTTTCGCTCTGGACTGCCGAGCACCCGGCGCAGCTCGTGGCCTTCGACGTACTCGCCGACGACAGCGCCGACCTACGCCCGCTTCCGCTGGCCGCCGGCGCCGGCATCTGGCCGCAGTGGCGACCGGCCTCGGCCCAGAGGTGAATCTGTGCCCGCAGACCTTCGATGTCGCCTCGGCCGAGGCGTGGATGGGCGCCCCCTTCCCGCTCGCCTGGAGGGATCCGCGCTCAAACGGGTCGACCCGATTACCACATCCACGGCGAGCCGCTACCACAGGCGTCGACGCGACGCCGGGGCTGTCAACTTCGCTTACCCGCCAGTACGGAGCTCGACGGAAGGCTGCCATCAGGAGACCGGGGATCATCACTCGCATGAGCGAGGAAGCCACCGGGCACCTTCAGCCGGCTACCCGGACACGTACTGTCGACGATCACATGTTCTCTGTCCGTCACGGCCCGCGGCAGGCGACGTTCCGGTTGCAGCTGTTCACCGCGTCAGGGCTGCGTCCGGTGGCGGTCGCGACCCAACGAACGGATGAGGGCAAGTCACTGATGAACGCCGCCGAGCGGTACGCCGAGGCGGTGTGGACACGCCACTTCCCTCACGACCCCGAACCGCCGATCTGGATCGAGTACCAGCTCCTCCCCGGTGCCGCCAGCCGCTTCAAAGAGGTCACCTTCACCGTCACCGGCCCGCACCAGTTGAGCAGTCCGCGCTGGCGCCACCTGACTCTAGAGGAGCTGCGCCGTCTGGTCGGTGCCGTGGTCGACCCCGACCGAGGGGAAGGCTATGTTTCCCGGGTCGAAGAGGCCGAGCCGCAAATGATCTACACTGTGGTCCGGGTCGCGGGTCTTCCCCGGCCGGAGCCGTTTCGCGAGCCGGCCTGCATGCCGGTCGGTATCCCGGGGTGGCGGCGCTGGATCCGCCAGCTGTTCCCGCGTCATCGCGGTCGGGGCTGCTGCTGGTACCACCGGGGCGACTGGCATCGGGTCAGCGCGACCGCCGTCCGACTGCTCGTCCAAGCCCAGCAGGACGGGGTCGACCTTGAGAACATCGGCGTGCACGTGCGCGACCAGGCTATGGCCGAGGGCCTGACCGGCTGGTACCTCGAAGCGCTGAGCACCTTGGTCAGCCTCGGCGACGGCATAGCCGTCGAGCAGGACGACGATGGACACGATCAGTACCTCAACGGCCAGCACCGCGCCCAGGCGATGCTCGACGCCGGTGTACGCACCACCGTGGTCCTGCGCTGGGAGGAGGCCCTCGACCAGCCCATCTGAGCAGGACCACCACATCGTCAGAGGCCATCGCCCGGTTCGGGCACGGCCAGGCCGGCCGGGCAGAACGCGGCGTCATCGACGGACACGGGGCCGGCCAGGACGGTCCAACTCGCCCAGTGCCCGGTCTCGCCGGCGAACTGCACGAGAGCCAGATGGCTGCCGGCGTGGCCAGTGGAGAGCATGCAGGCCTGGGGGTTGCTGACCACGTACACACCGTCGTCGAGCGCGGTCAGCCTTGCCAGGGTCGCGGCGGGAAGCCAGACCAGCGCCGAGCGCGGCGGCCCGTCCGCGAAGACCTCGGCTGGCATCGTCTGCTCAGCCGCTGGTGAGGTGCGGGCAGACCCCGCGTTGCTCGTAGCCTCCGGGAACATTCGCGCCGACCGCGGCCCAGAACGGCGTCGCTACGCCCCC
>NZ_CAKJTM010000148.1:0-992 GCF_917627345.1 Protofrankia sp. CiP3
GTTCGCCCTCGACGCCGCTCGCGAACAGCGGGTCAGCCACCTGGTGTCCGCGGCCGGGATCCGCCATGGCGGCGTCGAAAAGGACCACGACCGGGGTATGATCAGTATCTTCGGGCCGGTCCGGGCGTCCCGGCTCGCCTACCGCAACCGGCGCGAGGCGAACCTCTACCCGGCCGACACCCGTTGGGCGTTCGCTGACGACGCCTACTCGCTGGGGATGCGCGCCCTGGCGGCCTTCCATCTCGGGACCAGCGGCTACGGGCAGGCCCAGCAGGTCATCGCCGCGAGAACCGGAGTGACCATCGGGCGCGCCCAACTCGCCCAGATCGCGCGCGACCTGGCCCGCTGGGTCAGCGACTTCTACGACCTGCGCGCCGCCGGGGCCACGGACCTCGCCGACGGCGACGTGCTGATGATGCAGGGCGATGGCAAGGGCATCGCGCTTCGCCCCGAGCACCGCACCGGCACGAACAGCGACGTGACCCATCCCGGGATCAAGAAGATGGCCGAGATCGTCGCCGTCACGACCTTCACTCCCGCCGTGCGACAACCAGAGGACATCGCCGCCTCACCCGCCCGGCGCGCTGAACGCCCCGGGCCGACCGCGCGGGACACATGGGTCTCCGCGTCGATCATCGACGACATCCCCGCCGTGATCGGCCGGGCGTTCGACGAGGCCGACCTGCGCGACCCCCTGCACCTCCACCAGCGGATCTTCCTCGTCGACGGCAACAAGCAGCAGATCACCGCCATCGGCGAGCACGCGCAGCGACGCGCCCTGAAGGTCCCGATCATCATCGACTACATCCACGCCGCCGAGTACCTCCGCAAGGCCGCCGTGCAGCTCAACCGCGGCAGGACGCCCACCGAGGTCAGCGAGTGGGGCGACGGGCACCTGCTACGCGTCCTGCACGGCCGCGCCAAGCCGGTCGCCGCCACCCTCGCCTCCCTCGCCGAGAAGCGCCGCAACAACCCGCGCACCCGCGACCTCG
>NZ_CAKJTM010000148.1:1369-8721 GCF_917627345.1 Protofrankia sp. CiP3
GCCTACCTGACCTACTACAAGCAGCGCTACCTCACCGAGCACCACCTCGCCCGCTACGACCCCGCCAGCATCCCGGACCTCGGACTCGCCCCCGCACGACCGGGATGACCCGGAATCACCCACCTCTCAAAGAGACGCACCCCTGCTGGGATTCACCGAATACTGTGGGTGACAAACGTAATCGCCCGTTATCCGGAGAAACGATGGGTGCTGTGGGCTCATTCTGGGTGCGGACGCTGCGAACCTGGCCGACAGCGTCCGATACTCGCGGGCATCCGTAATTGCCGCAGCCTGCACGTTCGGGCATTCCCTGGTACGGACCGGCATGTTCCGGTAGGTATGCCAAGGTTCTTTTAATCTCTGGGTTCAGGGTTCGAGCCCCTGGCGGCCCACGCTTGATCATGGCTGTGACCTGTGGTGATTCCGTTTGTGTGATCCGCTATGGAAGATCGTTCAGGGTGTGCGGGCTCAACACGGGCTCAAACCGCACGATCGTGTTTGATCGGAGATCGTGCGGGCTCAAAACGTTGATCAATTTAGTAACGCTCCGTGTCTGCCTGCGGGTTGGCCGCACGTCGTCCTGGGAACCCTGCACTCAGGAGGAGCGGTGCACCGGGTTGCACGTATCCCGGTACCGTTCATCCGGTAGGTAGCGGGCCCATTCGTCCTTGCTCAGGCCGCGGCCAGCACGCTCGCAGGCGACCTGGACAGCGTGGTCCCGCAACCGTGTGAGAGCGGGCGTGTCCCATAGCCGTATCGTCTGGTCGTCGCTGGCGGAGGCCAGTAGCCCCCCTGGGCCAAACGCCACCCCAGACACCCAGCTGGTGTGGCCGGTCAACGGTCCACCTATGGGGTGGGGTGGGCTGGGTCGGATATGTCCCATAACCGCACCGTCCGATCGAGGCTGGCGGAGGCCAGCAGTCCCCTTGGCCCAAACGCCACCCCAGACACCGCGTCAGCGTGGCCGGTTAACGGTCCACCTATGGGGTGGGGGTGGGCTGGGTCGGATATGTCCCACAGCCGCACCGTCCGATCGAAGCTGGCGGAGGCCAGTAGCCCCCCTGGGCCAAACGCCACCCCATATACCCAGCTGGTATGGCCGGTCAACGGTTCACCCATGGGGTGGGGGTGGACTGGGTCGGATATGTCCCACAGCCGCACCGTCCGATCAAGGCTGGCGGAGGCCAGCAGTCCTCCCGGGCCAAAGGCCACCCCGTACACCCAGCCGGTGTGGCCGGTCAGGGGAGCGTGCAGGTAAGGGCTGTTGGCAAGGGTTTCTACGAGGTTCCCGTGGATCCGGTCGTGCTGGCTGGGGGATGCGATGCTGTCGGCGGCGATGCCCAGGCGCAGGGCGGTGGTCGGATCGTCAGTGCGGGTGTTGTCGGCAAGGGTGAGTAGCCGATCAACGACCGCGCTCCGGCGGCGTGCCTCAGCGGTGCGTCTCTGTAGGTAGGCGGTGATCCCGAAACTGGTGGTGATCAGCAGGAGGACCGTCAGGAGGGTGAAGGCGCTGGCGAGACGGCGTCGTGCGTGACGGCGGCTCGCGGTCAGGAACGCGTGGATAGCGGGGGTGAGTTCGTCGGGGTGGAGCGCGGTCAGCGTCGACGAGGCCAGAGCAAGGTTCCACAACCGGCTATGCGGACGGCCGCCGCGCTGCCAGTTGTTGGCGGCTGTCTCGGCGTGGCTGCGTTGCCGCAACCGGTCGCCCGCCCGTTCCATCGCATCGGCGAGAGGGTTCCACGTGGTCAGGAGCCGCTCATGGGTGACCTCCACAGTCACCGGCCCACCCGGGGTCGCGTCGACAGCGAGGAGTCGGCGTGCTACGAACGGTGTCCACTGGGCGCGGACCGGGTCGGGAAGCTCGTCGAGGGGGACTCGGCGGCGGGTGGGATGGCCATCGATATCCACAGTGATCAGACGGAGCAGGCCGGTCAGGACCTGGTCGTCGGTATGGCCGGTGACGATGGCTGCTTCCCCGAGCGCGGCGTCGGCGTGGTCGACAAGCGCGCCCCGAACCCCACCCGTCGCCGCGTACACGGCAGCGGACAGCATGGTCGTGCCCGCCGCGTGGGCCTGCGCATACAGTCTTTGCAGGGTGTACGCCAGCAGGGGCAGCGCCTGTCCGTCGCCGGTGTCAGCGACCATCCGGGCGACCAGTTCGTCGTCGACCGTCAGCCCTGCCAGCCGTGCCGGACCCGTGATCACCAGGCGGAGGAGGTCCCGGGACAGGGGGTGGAGGACCTCAGCCCGCACCCGTACCCCGGCTGGCGCTGCTGTTGCGATGAGCCGGTCGAGGTATTCCGACCGCACCGTCGCTACTACCCGCACCGGTCCGGCCGTCGCCGCCGCCACCACGGCAAAAAATCGCTCCTGGTCTGCCGTGCCGTTGCGGACCAGCAGCTCCTCAGCCTGATCGATCACCAGCAGCAACCGTCGCGCCGGCGGATCCAGCGCCCCTAACACCTCCGCGGCGATCTCCGCGACAGTCCCGGGTTCCGCGGCGAGCCGGCCCAGCAGCGCATCGGCGTCCCAGCCCAAACCCTGCTGTTGGCCAGCGGCGGCGAGCACCCTGGCCAGCGTGGCCAGTGGACGCCCGCCCGGGGTCATCGGCCGTAGCACCAGCCAGTCTGGATCGCTGGCCAGCCGCGGGGCGAGCCCGGCCGCGACCAGCGACGATTTACCACATCCTGAGGGGCCCACCACCACCAGCAAACCGGCTGATTCCCCCCTTGGGCTATCCAGCCGGTTTACCAGCAGCCGGGTGTCCTCGTCCCGGCCGTGGAACACCCGCGCCCGGCTGGCATCAAACGCGGCCAACCCCGGAAACGGCGACCGACCCGGCTGCCACACCGCCTCCCATCCCTCCGAGGGCCCGGGGAACCGTGGTGGCCGCCGCTCATCCTCGCCGGGCCGGCTGCCGGGAAACACCGGGGGATGCGAGGGTTTGGTGCGGTCGCCGGCTACCGCTGCCAGGAGCCGCTGCCGGGCGGTCTGCTGGTCGATGCCGAACAGATCGACCCCGATGAGGTGCCCCAACAGTCCTGGCCGGGGGCAGTCCTCCACCCGGACTGTCAGTAGTCTGCGTTGCGCACCCGAGGGATCGGTGTCCCAGGCTGCTTGCCATGCGGCTTCCCCGTAGGCCGACGTCAGGTAGGCGGCTGAGAGCACCGCCACCGTCCGCACCGCCCTTGCTGTCGCCTGATGTAGCTGCTGGATACGGTGCGAACCCGCACGGAAATCCCATGCTTGCAGCACCACCCGGTAGCTGGCGTTCTCCATCTGCCAGGCAATCCACTCCGCCCACGCCTGGTCGGCCTCCGCGTACGAGACAAAAAAGTCCAGCCCGCCGTCACTCGCACGCGCATCAACCGATGTGCCTGTCCCCGTCGCCACCCCCACAGATTTCCATATCGCGCAGTTCTGTACCTGTATTATCTCCCGATAACTCGCTTCCAAGGATCTTTTTCTCTCGCATGCGTTTTCGCCGACCAGAAAGAAGTCGATCTTGTTTGGGTGTATCATCCGCGTCAGCGCTCGGGTGTGTGCCTCTTAAGATCGAACAGGTCGTAGAGCTGCGGTGGGACCGGGCTTATGCGGGTGACCATGTGGCGGGTGCGGGGCTGGCCGCGTTCGCGCTGGTGGACCAGCATGGTCTCGCCGATCTCCTCCAGCTCGCCGAGCGGGGCAGGCATCGAGAGGGCTTGGCCTGCGCGTTCGGTCTCGCGGCATATCCGGTGGGCGACCGCGAGGGCGAGCAGGCAGGTGAACCGGTGGACCCGGATCGTGTGGGTGGTGATGTGGCGGATCGGGGCGACGGAGACGACGTGCAGGTCTGTGGCCTGGCGGAACCCGGCCTCACGGAGCGAGCAGCACGGCGCACATACATTCTGGTTCGGTAGCTGTATAGATCGTTTCCTTTTCTACCGGGAGTCGTCTTCCCCGCCCGCGAGCGTCACCAGCGCCGGCTCTACCAGCTGGGTCCCGCTTCCACCCCGGTGGCCTGTGCCTCGTCGAGTGCCCGGACCGCCAGCCGGAGCTGGGTGCGTAGCACCGAGACCTCCATCGTGCGCAGTACCGCCGGGTCGTCTCTCACCGGGAGCCAGGCTGGCCACGGGTGCGCCGCCACGACCTCCGCTGGCACTCCCAGCAGCGCGGCCAACGCCCGCTGGGACAGCTGGTCCGGCACGACTCCCTTGTGTTCCCAGCGCCAGATCTTCTGCCGCTCCGCCGCCATGTTCGCTACTCCCATCTGCCGGGCCTGCTGGGCAATCAGGCGTGCCAGCTGCTGGTAGGACCAGCCGTGCGCCGCCCGGACCCGGGCCAGGGGGTGCACTATCGGTTCCGCACCCCGAGCGGCCTGCCGCTCGGGGTGCGGCTGCTCCCGGCCGCCCGCCTCATGCTCGGTGGTAGCCGGTGCCCTGGTCATCGCCACGCTGGATGCCACGAGCCGCTCCAGCTCCCCGGCTACCGTGTGGAGCCGCTGCGTTAACATCATCCTGTGCTGCGGTTCCATCCTGGGCAGCTGGTCGGCTACCGCCGCCAAGGTCGCGCAGGCCGTGCGCCCTTGTGCCTGCGCTGCCCCGATGGCCAGCTCCACGCGCAGCGGGGACATCAGCCCCGTATCCGCCGAGGCTTCCCACGCTTCCAGCCCACCACCCACCACAGCCGTACGCTCTGTGGCCACCTGCGCCGGCCCGCTGACTCCCGGTGGGAACATTGCCGGTCTGTCCGCCTCCGATCCACCCGGCCGGGGCGGGCACGGTAGCACCGCGCGGCGTTCTACGCATCGATATTCCTCGGGCATAATCCCTCCGCCATAAATGATCCATCGCCGTATCGGTGGGCGTCCGAAACCGGGAGTGCATTCCTGGCGATCCGGTTTCGGACGCCCGTGCCACTGTGGCGGTCTGTGTCACGCCCCGGCAAAACGTCTCCCGTTTCGGCATCATGCGCTGTCCGTATGGCGGGTATCGCTATTACCCATCGTGATAGATACACTCCGAGACCACGGAAACCCCATCCCGTCGAGAAACCATCCGGGAGCGCCCCATGGACCATGCCACGCGCCGGTACTGCCGCTGCGGCACCCGTCTCGCCCGGGACAATACCGGCGGCCTGTGTGGTCCCTGTCAGCGCACAGCCCAGGATCGTATTCTGGGTGCCCCCGTGGTACCGGAGGCGTTCTGGGACACCGACCAGCTCCGCGACGCCTTTGATGCCTGGCATATGGGTCATGTCATTGCCGCCTACCGCGCTCATCCTTACCACGGCATACCGTTGAGTCAGGAAACCGTGGCCGGCTGGATGGACCTCACGCAGGCACAGCTCAGCCGTATCGAAGCTGGGCCGCCTCCCACCGATCTGGCCAGGCTCATGCGCTGGGCCGCGTGTCTGCGTATTCCGGACCAGCTGCTGTGGTTCAGGATGCCGGGTCCCCACCGGACGGCGCAGTGGCCGGCTGCTCTCACCGACACGCGTCAGCTGCCCGCCACCACAGGCGTCCCCGAGCCCACGGCGGCCAGCCAGCCCCCACACGGCCACGCGGTACGCGACCTACACTGGCCAGAGGATGTGATTGCCGCCTTACGGGGGGAATCCTGGAGCGAGCCATCAGCCTTTCCTGCCGACGGCCGGCCCGTGGCTGTCCCGCCAACGGAGTTGGCCCATGACGATTTTGTGGGTCTGTTCCACGCCTGGGCTACCACGGTGAGACGCCGTCAGTTCCTGCTGTCGATGGGACGAGCCGCAACAGCTGCGGCAACTATCCCCCTGGTAGCTGGTTCAACGACCGAACCCGACCGGCTGCTGGGTGCGCTGGGCACCCCGTCGCGGGTCGACGCTGCGATCATCGGGCATATCGAGGACGTCCTGCACCACGCCCAACGGCAGGATGATGCCCTGGGCCCGCAGGCCGTGCTCCGCACCGTCCTCGACCAGCGTCGTCTCGCCCGGCACCTTCTGGAGGGCTGTCCGCCCGACCTGCGCCCCCGGCTGCTGTCCGTCTACGCTGATCTGTGCCGGGCTACCGGCCAGTTCATCTTCGATCTCGGCCAGTTCAAGGCGGCCATGCCGCACCTCGAGAAAGCCCGGGCTGCGGCCCATGAGGCCCGCAACACCGAACTCGGCGCCTTCACGCTGTGCCAGATGGCTCATGCCGCGATCTGGCAGGGCCACCCACGCATGGCGGTGGACTACGCTTCGGCTGCCGTGGCCTGGGCGTGGCGTACCCCGGACCGGGCGCTACAAGCCAACACCGGGGACATGGCGGCCCGTGCCTATGCCGCCGCTGGGGAGTACGACGCCTGCATGGCGGAGCTTGACCGGGCCGCGGGCGCGCTGGCTCTGCGCGACGATCGCCCGTCGCTGAGCTACTGGTACGACGAGGCGTTCCTCGCCAGTATCCGCGGCCAGTGCCTGCTGCACGTGCAGCGTCCGGCGGAGGCACTGGCCATCATCGGGCCCTCGGTCGCCACCCTGGATCCGGCGCTGTCCGTGCGTAACCTCGCGATGACGATGGTTGACCTGGGCAGTGCCTACATCCAGCATGGTGAGATCGAGGAAGCGGCCCGCGCGCTGGGCCAGGCCAGCGAGCTGGCGGTTCGTAACCGGTCGGTCCGGCTTGCGATACGCCTCCGGGACGCACGGCAGCAGCTGGAGCCGTGGACGGACACCCCGGCCGTCAGGGAGCTGGACGAGACGATGGCTGTACTGCGGGTGGTGCAGGAAGAAGCGCTGTAGCGGCCGCGTCAGTCATAACGATCAGGAATGGACGCCCGCGACACCCATCGCGCGGCGTGGAGGACGTCATCTCTGTAGCGGCCCACACCTATGCCGTTGTCACATCATCAGCGCTGTCGGGTGATTCCGGTGTCCTGCGTATTGGGCTCGAACCGGGCTTCCGGTCAAACCCGGCCTACTCGTGTCCGCGTATTGGGTGCGGCCGGTAGGAGGCTTCGAGCCGATTGACATCGTCTTCGTCGAGTGCGATGTCGAGGGCGGCGACGGCGTCGTCGAGATGTTTGGTCTTCGTGGCTCCGATGATCGGCGCGGTGATGCCGGGTTTACCGAGCAGCCAGGCCAGGGCGACCTGGGCAGTTGGTAGAGCCCGCTTGTCGGCGACCGCGGTGAGAGCATCCACGGCGGCAAGATCGTCGAGGGTGTAGAGCTGGTGTGCGTACTCGTCGGTGGTGGAACGCAAGGTGGCGTGCGCGGTGTTGCGGGTTCGTGTCAGCAGTCCTCGGGCCAGCGGGCTCCAGGGGATGATGCCGATGCCGAGGTCCCGGCAGAGCGGGATCATCTCGCGTTCCTCCTCCCGGTAGAGGAGGTTGTAATGGTCCTGCATGCTGATGAAG